>JAUWLH010000163.1 GCA_030613835.1 Candidatus Bathyarchaeota archaeon
CCCCCCACCCGCCGCGCCCCCCGGGGAGGGCTCGGGTGTCGCCGTGGAGCCGTCGCTCCTCGATTAGGCGGTCCCCCTGGGGCTTTGGGGGCCAGTCGCCCCAATCCCGGTCGTATTTGCTCCAGTCGTAGTCTGCCATGGGTGAAGTCTTTCCTTTGGGGGATAAAATGTTTGCAGTTCGAGGTTAGACGAGGGTTCACATTCGTACGTACCTCAAGACCTTCGCGGTGCTCATCATGTACAGGCACCACTACGAGTCGGCTACCAACATGTTCAGGAGGATAGCTCCATTTTAAAGTCGATTTTCATGTGCTTGAATGCTGTACATACGAGCAGGAGACTGGAAGGGATGTACCCATAGGAGAGTTACCCGATAAACTGGAGGAAGCTTAAGCTCAGCAAGAAGCGGGGTCTCACATCTTCATCTTTCTAATCCATGCCTTGACTGCCTTGATGTCCTCGTTCCTCTTCACGTGCTCACAGAGGTTCGCGTGGTACATGCCTGACTTGGGGTCGTACCAGATTGAAAGACCTTTGTAGCTCTCAGCGATACGCGGATATTTCTCGGACATAAAACCATCTCAACACTTGGTTCCTTATCATATTTTTGGGGCCCCGCTTAACCCTGCTGAGCTAGAAGAAGGACATTACCTCGCCTAGGAGCACCCGGCCAACGACCTTGGCCATGACCCCTAATAGCACGGGGTCCATGAAGGCCCGCCTGATGATGTCGGCCTGCATGTCCATGTCCCCGTCCTCGATGAGGGAGGCGATCCTGGGGCCCATACCCTCCTCGTTGAACGCCCTGAACATGCGGTTTATCCTCTCGTCCCCCATACCGTTGAGGAGTCTCCTCAGGGTGAGCATCGTGGACAGCTCGTGCCCGTAGAGCCGCCTCCACTCCTTCTCATACCAGTCTAGCGAGGTTTGCTTTCCTTCCTCGATGAACAGGGACGCTGATTCCCCCGCGAGGATGGAGCAGAGCCCCCCAATGACCACTCCGCCTGCGGTTGTAGGCTTGACCTGACCGGCTACATCGCCGACGAGCAGCATGCCGGGGTACGCGGTCCTCCTCACGGGTCCCCCTGTGCACACCCGTCCTGCGCGGATGGGGGGGACTTTAACATTGAACCTCTTCTCGATGAACTTTTTCAAAGCCACATGACCGTCACCTATTTGAGATGCCAAGCCAACCCTCACCCTGTCACCCCCGAGCGGGGCGACCCAAGTAAAGAAGCCCTTTGATGCCTCGTCGTTGAACCAGACCTCCACCATATCAGGCTCCACATCGACGCCACTGAGGTCAACGTTGAAGCCATTAAAGATGCCCTCCTGCCCGGTGCTGTAACCCGCCCTCGCCATTAGCCGCCCCCCAGGGCCCTCGGCGTTTATCAGCGCGTCAGAGCGTACATCGTAATCCTCCGTTTTTACGCCAACGACGCCCTTTTTCGTGAAGACTATATCCTTGACCCGGGTCGTTGAGCGCAGATCAACGCCTGAATCAACTGCTACATCAGCGAGGTACACGTCAAACTTACCCCGGTCTATGATGTGAGCCCTAGGTTTCCTGTCCCTGATCTCAAGGCATGTGCCATTGGCGGAGTAAAGCCTCCCACCCACTATCGTGTTCAGATAAAACCTGTCGTCAAGGGGGATTCCAAGTCTGTCAAACCCTTCGACGCTGATGATGCCCGCGCAATGATCAGGGACCCCGACCATACGGTGCTCCTCGAAAACGGTTGTGGTATATCCTTTAGAAGAAATGACCTCGGCGGTGATGAGCCCGGCGGGACCTGCCCCTATAATCGCTGCCTCGGTTTTCAAGGGGAATAAGACCCCTATGATCGCTTGATGGTCTCGTAATACTCGATCTCGTCGATGTTCTCGAAGTACCTTAGAAGATCCAGTGCGACGCCCCTCTTGGCGATCTGGATGTTCTCACCGAAGAAGATCTGGTCGGGGATGCCGATCCTCAGCTTCTTCTTGGTCTTCTTGAGCTTGAACTCCGTGGTCTCGATCCCAAGGAACCTGCGTCCTAGGAGAGCCCTCATCTTGTCCTTCTCCTCGGTAATGTGCTTGACCACCTTGAGTCTGTATACGATCTTCCTTCCAGCGAGCGGGTGGTTGTAATCAACCTGGACCCTTCCAGCACCGGCGCTGCGGACTATAGCTGACCTTCCGTCGATCTCAAGCTCTGCGCCAACGTACGGGTTTATCCCCTTACTCCTGAGAACCCTGTACGGGACCGTCTCCAGGTCATCGGGGTTCCTCTCACCGAAGGCGTCCAGTGGAGCGATCTCGATCTCCACATCCTCGTCGAATGCTATTCCCGGCAGCTTCGCGTCAAGACCACGCAGGACGTAGCCATCACCGACGATGACAAGCCTTGAACCGTATGTCTTGTCCTCATCGTAGAGACCCTCTGCCTGAGCGGTCTCCTCGATGCTTGTGTCGAAGACCTCACCGGTCTCCACCGTGCTTCCTGTCATATCGACCATGATGAAATCGCCCTTGTTCACGGCGTTCTCATAGCGAACCTCTTTCTCCTCAGGTTCCTCCTCGGGTGCCTCTTCCTCTACTGGCTCCTCCTCCGTCGGTGCTTCCTCCTCGACCTCTACTGTCTCTTCCTCTGGCTCTTCCTGGTCCTCTTCTTCATCGAGGACTTTGGGTTTCTCTTCATCGAACATGTTAATCACTTTGAATGTAATTTCCAAGTTTTCCTTGGATGCTACGAGTTTAACGAGGCAACAAACTTAAAAGGTTTCTATGAAAACTAGTGAAAACTAACAGGTTTGCCGAGGCTCAGGCCATTTTCAATAGGGAAAAGGACGAAGGCTTATGATAGCTTGTCTAACTGAGCCTGAACCTTGTCGAGAAGAATCTTGCGTGTGAACGGCTTGCTGATATACGCGTCCGCTTTGTCTTTCTCGTCCAGCATCATATCGATACCAGTGCCCAGTACCGAAAAGATGATTATCGGGATAACCATTATCTTCGGGCTCCTCTTCAGAGTCCTGCAGTCATCAAACCCGTGGATACCTGGCATGACAGCGTCAAGTAGTACGACGTCAATGCTTTTCTCCTAGACTATCTCCAGGGCCTTCTCACCATCTGAGGCTGTAATCACCTCGAACCCTAGGCGTTCAAGCATTATCCGTGTCATCTCAAGAATGTCTAGCTCATCGTCGACTACAAGAACTCGCGTCAATCCCACATCTGATTTACTATTACTCTCATAGAGTAAAAAAAATTTTCAATATTTTGCCCAAATAGGGACTATTACGTTATTTTTTATTACTGAATCCCCCAGAACAATGTGAGATGGTCAACCGTCTAACTCGATACGCACAGATCGCTAGAATCCTGTCAAAGTACGGGTTCGGAATCATGCTCCAGGAGCTCTACCCAGAGGACAAAAGACCTGATTTCCTGAAAAAAGACCCAGAGGTAGAGTCCGATGATGTTTACAGGAGGATCAGGCTGGCCATAGAGGAGCTTGGCCCCACGTACGTAAAGCTAGGACAGATACTGAGCGTCCGGCGGGACGTGCTTCCCGCGCCCCTTATCCAGGAGCTGTTGATGCTCACAGACAAGGTGAAGACGGTTCCCTACGAGGAGGTCCAGCAGGTGATCCAGGAGACGTGCGGTGAGACGGACGAGTTTTGCATATTCGTTGACCACGAACCCATGGCGGGGGCATCCATGAGCCAGGTCCACAGGGCCACGCTGACCGATGGGAGCCAGGTGGTCTTCAAAGTCCAACGACCTGATATCAGGGAGCTCATCGAGGTAGACCTTACCATCCTTGAGAACCTCGCTGAGAGAGCCGAGAACGCCATGCCATATATTAGGCCGTTCAACCCGAGGGGCCTCATCGAGGAGTTCAGCAAACAGATGAGGAAGGAACTGGACTTTGTCTTGGACGGCAAGAACGCCGAGACAATAGCCTTGAACATGAAGAACATACCCGGGGTCAAGATACCAAAGATATACTGGGAGCACTCGGGGCCCAGGCTCCTGGTCAAGGAGTATATCGAGGGCGGGCGAATAGACGACGTTGAGGTGCTCAAGGAAAACCACGATCTCAAGAAGCTCGCTGAGGTGGGGTTCGAGGCGGACCTCAAACAGGTGTTCATAGATGGGTTCTTCCATGGGGATCCGCATCCGGGCAACCTCCTAGTCAACGATGAGGGACAGATAGTCTTCCT
>JAUWLH010000138.1 GCA_030613835.1 Candidatus Bathyarchaeota archaeon
GTAGATATCTTCTTATGTATCCTATTTATTTATACTACCTATCAATCATACCGAATTTTACTGGACAAAAAACATAATTTTATGTTCCTTTTCCCATTTATCTCCGGTCTTGTCCGAATATTAATTGGAGTTCGGAATTTAACATTGATCTAATCCTAATATCTTCCTATTAACCAAAAAGTATGACTCTCCTATAATACAATTAATAACGTGCGCTGTTAAAAACATGGTTTTTTTCAAGTATATGAAAAAAAAGGCTCGTTTATGAGCCGATTATTACAACGTCGAAACTGAAACTGTTCATGGGTGGACAGTCTGGGTCTACGTTAAGGGTAAGGGTTACCCCGCGTACCTCACCAGGTGACAGGGCAGTGCCGTAATCGTCCCATAACAGCGTCGTATAGTCCTTACTGTTCGTCGGTGTCCAGTTCTCCGAGTCCAAGCCCAGAACGATGTCTACGTCCCCGTTGTTTTTAATGTATATAGTGACGCTTGATGAACCTCCTGCCTCTATCTCACCCCACACAATCGAAGATTGAACCGTTGTACATGCTAGGTCCTCGTACACGTCTATTTCCACCTCGGGCGCCGGTGGGGGCGGGGACGGGGTCGGTAGTGCAGGTGGCAAAGGTGCGAACGCTGACTCCAGAATAATCCCTGAGCTACCAAGTTTCTCTGTGGACTGTAGAATACCTGAAACCGATAGGCTGACTGCAGTCATCGCCACAGCGACCAATGCTATTGCTAATATCTTTGAGCCCTGAGATGCCAATCCAATCAATGTGCCAGAGGTAGAACTCTTTATAATCGATTATGAGCTGTAAGTCAATATTTTAAAAATAGATTATATCTATCTATAATAACTCACCCACGAAAAAGGAAATGACTCTAAAGGATATCGATGATACGATCGTGGCTCATAGACTCGCGGACAGTATAACGGAGAAACTGAAAAATAGATACAGTATCGTGTCCATCTTTTCATAATTTATATTTTATCCTATTTTTGTAAGAATTTTTAACAAGTACATGTCAAGGCTCTTCCGTGTATTAATTAAAAGTAGTCATTGATACGCCCATGAGAGAGTTCCATCGTAGGGGATACGAGTGGGGCATTATTATTTCCATGGAAACGAAGATGAGACCCACTATCCTTGATTATACCTATCGAGGAACATGAATTCGTTTGCGGAGAAATATTAAAAAAAGGGTAGAAAAAGGGAGATTTTACTCTTTCTTGATCATGGGACCAACGAAGTAGCCGACAACCACGCCTATTATGAGGGCTGCTACCGCCGCGAGCTGCATCGTAGATGCGCTGCTCTGGGCCGCTGCAACGTCTGCCTCTAGGCCTGTCTTGTCCGACTCAAGCGCTGATACGTCTGATTCGAGTGTACTTACCTCGCTCTCCAGTAAGTTTACCTCTTCGTCCAGGTCATCCACATCGTCCTCAAGTCCAGCGATCTCCGCTTCATAGCTGGCGATGGCTGTCTCCTGGGTCCTGATGACGTCACCGAATGATGTCGCGTACCTCAGGATGTTCTCGACTAGATACATTCCCTGCTGTGGGTTGGCGTCTGCGCCGTAGCGGTCTGCCCTGAGCATTTCAGGTCCGTATAGGCCCATGTACTGTCCGAAAGGGGCATCGCCCGTGACGATGATGGTGTTACCGTCCTTTTTCTCAAGTACCATCACTGGGAATTCGCCTTCTGTGCCTGCCACCATCACGTTGGGTGTAGGCTCATTGTTGTCCACAACGATGCCGTCAGAGCTAGTAGTCATTATGACATACACATCATCAACGCTGTTTTCTGAGAGGTCAACGTAGTTTCCGCCGTCATACCCAACAACGATTGCAGGTCCGTGGAACAGACCTCGGGTGACACCTGCAACCAGGTACTCAAATTCTGAGGCTACGTTGTCAGAAATACCGAGAACCCTGTAGGGTGCGCCGCCGTTGCTGGTTGCGTCCTCAGTTGAACAGTCATCGATGCGTATCTTGCTGCCGATCTTCTCTAGAACCGCGTTTGCTTGGTACTGCCTTAGGTGGTCAGTGCCATAATCGCTGTCCGCTGCGACATAGATAGTCTTGCCGCCTGTGAACCAGGAGTCGACCGCGCTCAACTCGTCCGCTGTATAGACCTGTGAAGAGTCGCCTAGGATCATGAACAGCATCGAGGCTCCGCTGAGGTCACTTGCCGACAAGTCCTCGTAGACTACCTTCCACTCGATCCAGGACGTGTTCATCAGAGCCCTTAGCTGGTAGTCTGCCTCAAGGGAGCCCTTGAGGTGGACTACAACCACTGGCTTGTCTGCAGCTGCCGCTGGAATGAGAGAGAGTGTTGTGAATGCAAGAAGTGAGAGTACAATTAATGAGATTAGTTTTCTTTTCATTTTGATAATCTCCAGCGTTAGATAGTCTTGGGGCATTAAAATAATCTTCCACGCCAGTGAAGCAAACATTAAATGTCTATGTGAGCAATGTCAAACTCGGTGTATTCAGTGGATAAACGTCTAATCTATGGTGTTTTGGCGGTAATCATAGTCGTTGGAGGACTGTATATGTTCGTGTTTAACAAGCCCCCTGCCCCCCCAGGTGACGGAGACGATAACGGCAATGGTGTTGTGGTTCCTCCTGAGGGGAAAGCGACCATAGAGGGTGTTGTTACTGACGAGGCTGGCGATCCCGTATCTGGTGCGAGCGTAACGGTTGACGGAGAAACGGTCACGACCGGATCTGATGGAGTGTACAGCTTCGAGGTGGACGCAGGGACCTACTCGGTAACCGTGTCCAAGAGCGGGTACGACGAGGAGAGCTCGACCGTTACCGCCTCGGCCGATGGGGAGTACACCGTTGACCTTAATCTCATTGAGACTGATGCAGGCACTGAGCCAGACCCGGATACAGGCAAAGTCGAGCTAAAGATAATCACGAGGCACGGGAGCGATATACTGTTCAAGGCTAGGGCAGCGTTCCTTGAAACCGATATCGCCGCGGAGTACGGTATCACCGATAGAACGCAGATAAAGTTCCTGGGTGTCAGCAGCAGTCTCTGGGTTGACACCATAATCAGGAGCGGCGACATCGATATAGCATGGGGAGGAGGACCAGTCGTGTTCGATATAATAAACAAAGAGGGACTGTTATCCCCCCTTGAGAGCGATGCAGTAACGGCTATCTTGGATATAATTCCCGATGAAATAAGCGGGGCAGCGTCAAAGAGGATAATAGACGGTGAAGTTATGTGGGTTGGAAGCGCGATTAGCTCGTTCGGTTTCACGATCAACAAGGAGTTCCTCGAGACTGAGGGACTTCCCGAGCCTACAACATGGATGGACCTGGGAAACGAGACCTATGCACAGTTCAACCTCTTCCCCAGCGTAACGGCTATCGGAACCGCCGATGCAACGCTGAGCACCAGTAATACGAGGATGTTCGAGATCATCCTCCAGACATACGGATGGAAGGATGGATGGGAACTGCTCACACGAAAAGCGGCCAACTCAAGAATCTTCGACAAGTCTGAATCAGTCAGAGACGCCGCAATCCAAGGAATCATTGGCGCAGGAACTACCATCGATTTCTATGGCTATACGGCGCAGCTTGAGGAGCCGGACCTCTGCAAATACGTTTTGCCACAGGACGGTACAGCTGTAAACGCTGACCCGATAGCATTGGTTTCAACAAGCGAGGAGCCAGAGGCAGCCCAAGCATTTATAGCATGGATACTTAGCCCCGAGGGGCAGGAGATATGGCTAGACAAGACCATCAACAGGATGCCCATCAACCCGGCTGTTTTCGACACGACTCTCGGACAGACTAGGCCAGATCTTGAGACGAGCTACACGAGGACTCTTGAGGCTATTACTATCGATTTCAGCGACGAGTTGGCGTTAAGCTACGAGACCGCTATGATGTTCTTCTACAAAGGAACCCTCGTGGAGGCCCAACTTGACCTGATTGATACATGGACAGAGCTGGTAGACGCCGAGGAAGCAGGGGATATCACGCACAAAGAGTTCCTTGCCTTAGCGGAGAGCCTCGGTAACCCGTTGGAATTGGAGTTCACGGACCCGGAGACGGGCAGCACCGTGACTTTCACAGAGTCCTACGCTCAGAACATCAACGACAGGATTACGACGGATGCTGACTTCAAGTCGACCCTCAAGGACTCCTGGAGGGCGGCGGCCATCGCTAGGTATCACAGTGTGCTTGATGACCTGTATGAGTTGACGGGTTAGGAGCCACACCCTATGACTCTACTGGATTTTTCACTCGAAAAGAGATGGAAAAAAATCCGGCGAGAGTTCGATTTTTTGACGATAGTCCAAACGCTGATCGGGTACAGCGCCCTCATCGTCTTTCTTGTATTGCCCCTTCTAAGCATGTTTACCCAGGCATTTATGTACCAGTCCAGGGTAAGCCTGTACTGGATCTGGGATATCATTTCTAGCACCAATTTCTTCAGCATCGCGTCCACGGGTGGTCGCATGTGGGAGGTAAGGCGCGGCCTCCTCATTCTGTGGGGGACTGACCACGGAATCTTTATGAACAGCCTCATGGTGGCGTTCTATGTTACACTATTTTGCTGCGTCGTCGGGGTCGTGCTAGCCATGGTCATGGGGAGGTACGATTTCCCTGGGAAGAGGGTCTTCCA
>JAUWLH010000259.1 GCA_030613835.1 Candidatus Bathyarchaeota archaeon
TATATGCCGGGCTCGTCGCTGTATGCCATGTTGGTCTCAAGTAGTTGCCTGTTGTTCCTCACCATGTAGGGGTGCTCGTGGATCTCCATGCCGACGCCGTGCCCCAATCTGTGTATGAAGTACTCGCCGTAGCCGGCCTCATCTATCACGTCCCTTGCCGCGATATCGATGCTCTCATATGTAACCCCTGGCCTGGAAGCCGTGAAGGACGCCTTGTTGGCCCTTAGCACAACCTCGTAGATCTCAGTCTGCCTCTCGGTGGGATCATCCCCGTAGAAGACAGTCCTGGTGCAGTCGCTCCAGTAGCCCTTGTAGAGGCCACCCATGTCAACAAGCACGAACTCCCCCGGCTTGAGCTTTCTTTCCCCTGCCCCTCCGTGGGGCAATGCAGCCCTTTCGCCGAAGAGGACACCTGCAAAAGCGCGGGATGCACCCCGCTTGAGCATACCCCCCGTCATCAATGCCTGAAGCTCCTTCTCGGTCATTCCCGTGTGGAGCTGGGCGAAGGCATCCTCCATTGATTCGTCGCTGATCCTGCACGCCTCTTCCATGAGGGCTACCTCCTCTGGGGTCTTGACCATCCTAACGTAGCCCACTCTGTCGCTGATATCCACCATCTCGGCATCTGGTAACCTCTCCTTGAGGCTGTTCACCCAGCCCCAAGGGGCCTCAACCGAGATTCCTATGCGTCCACTGCTGTATCCTGCCTCGGTCAACGAGTCGGCCAGCAGCGTGACGGGGTCCTCATGCTCGTCCCAAACCCTGCCGTTCTTGAACCACGGGTTGAGTCCGCGGAGCTCTCCCGCAAGCTTGTTGACCACGAAGAATGGCTCGCCCTCCAAAGGGATGACGGCGGCCGCCAGCCTCTCGCGCATTCCGATGGGGAACCCGGTGTAGTACGCGATGTTTGCGCCGGGGAAGAGGAGCAGGACGTCCACGCCGTCCTCCTTTAACAGGTCCAGTACCTGCATACATCTCTGCTTCTGGAATAGACTCAATTTAATCGTAGAAACAGGGAACTAGGAACGTTTAACGGCTTCGTTAGCTGGGTTTTCACCAACCAGTGTGCATCAAGCACATCTGTAAGTCTTAAAACGGCTGTCACCGAGCAGGAATTGATGACATCATCACTCGATGTGAAAAAACAGGTCGCGCCGTGCGGGATCACCTGCGGAACATGCAACCTGGGCAACGGAACCGTCGCAGGGACAGCGAAAAAGACCAAGGAGCTCATAAACAGCATAGGAATCAAGGACTGGGCGACGGCTGTCCCTGGAGGAGCCGAGCTTAACTGGGAGGCCACGGAGAAGACCCTTGAATGGATCACCAAGTATGCGTACTGCGCCGGATGCGAGAAGGGCGGCGGACCACCCGACTGCGCCATCAGGATGTGCGCCAACGAGAAGGGCTACAGGCTCTGCAACGAGTGCGACGATCTAGCTGACTGCACCAAGTTTGACTGGCTTGGAGAACACTCCAAGGTCCTGAAGGGAAAACTTGAGGGATACAGGGGCATGTCCAAGGAAGAGATAGTGGCAGAGGTGCTATCAGAAACCAGTTAAACCCGCGCCCCTTTTCTAACCCAATGAGCCTCATCGATTTGCTCCGCGGAGGAGACCACCGCTCGATTGGTAGAGCGGATGAGGTCGTGGACATCGTTTTATCCTCTTCAAGCCGGTTTGAAGAGGTTTTCAATGGAATACTATCCGATGACTCGTTGATCAGGATGAAGTACGCCGACGCGGTGGAGAAAATATCCAGAAAACGCCATGATTTGTTGACCCCATTCAAGGAGAGGCTGATAGAGGAGGTGGCATCGATTGACCAGCAGGAGATCCAGTGGCACCTAGCCCAGATGATAACGTACCTTGACTACACGAAAAACGAGGAGGCAAGAGTCGTTAAAGTTCTTCGAGGGCTGCTATCCAGCAATAGCAGGATCGTCATCGTCTCAAGCCTGGACACCCTCACCGAGCTGGCCACCAGAAACAGCTCGCTCAGGGAATCAGTCATCGGGGACATCGAAAACGCCATGAAAAAAGGGACACCGTCAGTGAAAAGCAGGGGAAAACGGCTTCTCGGACGTTTAACGAGAGATAACTGAATTATACCCAGTGGGCGGAATACCTTCTGTGAGCAAGTCCTCGCCCGGCTACGATGTGATTGTACGGGCATCCCTTGAGATATTCGATCAGTACGATACGGCTATCACTTTGAGGCAGCTGTACTACAGGCTGGTCTCGCGGCTGCTCATCAAGAACACCATTAACTCGTACAAGCGCCTCAGCAGGGTCCTGGTACGAGCCAGGGAGCGGGGCGACGTGCCCATCAACTGCCTTGAGGACAGGAGTAGGCGCATCCTGGGCAAGGGCGACACGGGCTTCTACTCTGCCGAGGAGTACCTCAAGAGCAAGCTGCACAGCCTCCAGGACAGCTGGAAAGGCTTTTCCATGCCCATGTGGGACAACCAGCCTAAGCACGTCCTCATCAGCCTTGAGAAGGACGCGCTGAGCAGGCTCGCAAGCCGCGTGGCCAACAACTACTCCATCCGCACCTTCCCCACGAGGGGATACCCTAGCTTCAGCTACGTCCAGAGGATGGCCAGATACATGCAGACGCGGTTAAAGGGGAAACACGTGGTTGTACTCTACTTCGGGGACTTTGATCCCAGCGGCATTGACATAGAGAGGGACCTTGAGGCCCGCCTTAGCCGGTACGGCGCCAAGGATTTCTCGGTCACCAGGATCGCATTGACCAACGCCCAAATCATCGAGCATAACCTGCCCCCCATGCCGGTGAAGAAGAGCGACGCCCGTGCCGAGGGTTTCCTGGCGACCCACGGTGATAAAT
>JAUWLH010000031.1 GCA_030613835.1 Candidatus Bathyarchaeota archaeon
CGGTGAGTTAGTTGGAACCCCTGGAGAGAGCATGAATCTGGGGGAGCTCCATTTGGATTTCGGCGAGTTCGAGATCATCGAGGCGAGCGGCCTGATCCAATCCAGTCCCTCAAGCACCGAGCTGGTGCCTGAGTTCACGGGGTTATCCATCCCGGTCACGGTTAGAAAGGGTGGGATCAGCATAAGCGCTGATGCCAAGATTCTGCTATACTCTGCCCACGGTATCGTCTCACGGCCTGTTGTCCTTCGTAGCTTGGGTTGGGATGTCTATATCGTGTTGCACCAGTCACAGAACGTCTACCGTTCACTGGCCCACGGACTCGAGGGAATTTCATTCACTCCAAGTGACTTCGTTGTGAGCATCATCTACTTCCCGTTGATGAACCTCATATGGATCGGCACTCTCCTAATCTGTATCGGCGTAATCTACCCGATAACGTTCATGAGAAAGCCTTCAAAGTCCTAACTTTCTATTCTTTTCAGCTTTTGACAGGGTTAAAATAGACTTGTGAAGGTAGGGAGTCTATGACTGGCGTCGATTTGGTTCTTCTCCACGCCCCCAGTGTCTACGATTTCAGGAAACTCCCAGCGATGTACGGACCCATCAGCGATGTCGTGCCCTCGACACCGGTGTTCGAGATGTATCCCCTAGGGTTCGTAAGCATGGTAGGCTACCTTGAGCTGAACGGGTACAAGGCGAGGATAGTCAACCTGGCTGTCAAGATGCTTAAAAACCCAAAGTTCGACGCAGAAAAGTTCATCAAGAAGCTTGATGCCAAGGTCTTCGGCTTCGACCTCCACTGGCTGGTCCATGCAGCGGGGAGCCTAGACATGGCCGAGATCGTCAAGAAGCACCACCCTGACGCACCCATATTGCTGGGCGGGTTATCTGCCAGTTACTTCCACGAGGAGATCATCGAGCACTTTCCCCAGATTGATTACATTCTCCGCGGGGATACCACCGAGAAGCCGCTTCTTGACCTCATGAACCACATCTCAACGGGGAAAGATCCCGAAACCGTGGAAAACTTAACCTGGAGAACACGTGATGGCCGCAAGCGCATTAACCCCATGACCTTCGTCCCCACCGTAATGGACGATCTATGGATCGACTATGGCCAGGTGATGAAGCTGGTGCTCAGGCACATGGACCTTGAGAGCACTCTTCCCTACGAGAGCTTCATGGAGTACCCGTTCACGGCCGTGCTTACTTGCAAGGGTTGCTCGTACAATTGCATCACATGCGGTGGAAGCTGTTTTGCTTTCAAGAACTTTTTCCACAGAGACGGACCGGCGCATAAGTCTGCCAAGAAACTTGTTGAGGAGATCACGATCATCAACGAGTTCTTCAAGGCACCCATATTCCTCATTGGGGATCTCCGGCAAGGGGGTAAAAAATGGGCCGAGGACGTGCTTGACGGCATCAAGAAAGCGGACATCGATAACACCATCACCTACGAACTTTTTGATATGGTGCCCGATGACTGGATGAAGAAGCTGGCGGGGAGCACAGAAAACTGGACCCTGGAGATCAGCCCCGAGAGTCACGACGACAGGATCAGGAACATCATGGGCAAACCGTATACAACGGCCCAGATGGAGGACACAATCAGGAATGCTCTTAAAAAGGGAACCGAGAAACTTGACATATATTATATGGTTGGGCTATCAGGCCAGACATCGGAGTCCGTTCATGACAGTGTGGCATATACAAGGCACCTGTACAAGGAGATGGGCAACAACGACAAGATATTCACATTCATCGCGCCCATGGCGCCGTTCCTTGACCCAGGCAGCATGATCTACGAGAACCCGAGGAAATACGGGTTCACCAAGCTGTACCACAACCTCAGGGAGCATAAGGAGGCACTCTACCAGCCCAGCTGGAAGCTCTACCTGAGTTACCATACTGACTGGATGACGCGGGACCAGGTCGCGGAAACGACCTATGAGGCCATGATACGTCTCAACCAGCTCAAGGTTGATGTGGGAATCAACAACGAGGCATACGGCAGGAAGGTAGACAACGGCCTCCACATGGCAAGGGACCTCATGAGGACCATCGACGGGATTATCAAGACCACAAGCGACCTCGGCGAGAGGCAGATGAAGTACAATGCCCTAAAGATCGAGATCGATGAGGCCATGAGGTCAACGGGTCTAGCGAAGAAGGAGCTCAGGATGCCTGGGCTCGCCGGGATCAGGGTTAAGGGAGCTGTAAAGTTCCTTCTAAAGTACCTTGGGCTTTAACCTCAAGGATACAGCTGTTCCTCTATCCTCCTTAACGCCTCCAATCCCTTGACCTCAAAGCCCTGAAGGGGCAGTTTGACTACTGGGAGTGACTCTGAATACATTTTCTCAAGCTCATCGATGTACTGGGCTTGAACTTTGACCCTCTTTTCGAGAAGATCAGACCCGATGGCGAACTCGACTGGGATATAATTGTTAATGATTATCCCCCCAATGTTTACCTGGAACTTTTCAAGGTCCTGTTTGATTCGCTCTGTCTGGTTGACGCCTAGACCCTCCGGGATCGTGACAAGGTAAGCCACGGTATTCTCAGCTCTAATCATGAGGAGAACGTCCTCTGCAAGTTTCTCCCATTCCCCTATTATCTTCAGTGGGTCGCGTTTCTCGCGTCCGGTGAGGGCCTCTAGGGTCTCCTTGAGCCTGATGTACAGCTTGGCAGCGTCCCGCATATGGTTGTAGAAGGTCTCTTGGAGGTAGAGCAATGACAATGTGCCTCCCGCGGGGGCAGTATCCCAAACGATTACATCGTACTCGCCGCTCGTGTAGAGGTCGAGGACGTAACTGAGGGCGAACTCCTCGTCGATACCTGGAGCTCCCGCGATATAATCGATTATCTCCTCCTCCACGGGGAGGAATGATGAGATCACCTCGAAGATTTCGTCGCCGAACTTTTTTCTCCACATTTCAAGGACTTTATCATAGTCCAGCTCAACTGCCTTGAGGTTCTGAACCCCTGTTACCTCGGTTATCTTTCCCATGACATTTATTTCAAGGATATCCGTGAGTGACGGGAACGGGTCAGTTGATATGAGAAGTGTCCTCTTTCCCTCTGATGCGTAATGAATCGCCGTGGCGGAGGCACAGGTGGTCTTGCCTACTCCACCCTTTCCGCAGAACATCACGATTCTAGGTTTGCGTATCTCAAGGTTTTTTGTCTTCATAATGAATTAATCATGATGATTCGATATAGAGTTCGTGGTAACACACTTTTGGCGACTTTTCTTACTTAACGTATTGTCTAATTATATGCCTCTAGATTGATCAATATATGCAGAAATTTCGTTGAAGAAATCAGCCCGTTTTTGAATTTAGGTTAGTTTTAATAATTATCCCCATGTACTCTTGTAAAAGGGTTCCATGCAGGAGCGTTAAGACTTTAACACAGAAAAACAGACAGCACCAGATCGAGTTCATTAACGAGACCCTGAAGGAACTGGACCTTACATACATCCACCCTCTCCTAGCATCCACAACAAAGTACGCGATATCATCGGGGGGAAAGAGGCTCAGGCCCCTGATAGCGATCCTCTGTTCCGAGATGCTTGGTGGAGATTACTTTGATACGAGGAATATGTTTCTGGCTCTTGAACTCATCCACAACGCGACCCTCGTACACGATGATATCATCGACGAGGACTTGTTCAGAAGGGGCGAGCCATCCCTGTTCGTTGAGCACGGGATAAAGAAAGCCGTGCTCACGGGTGATGCCCTGCTGAGTATGGGGCTCATGCACGCATCACAGACCGGGAAACCCGAGATTGTCGGGTGGCTTGCAGAGACCGCCCTTAAGATGGTGCAGGGAATCACGGTACAAAACCAGTTCAAACACAAACTCATGTCTGTGGAAGAGTACCTACACATGAACTATCTAAAAAGTGGCAGTCTGTTCGAGGCAGCCGCTGCACTTGGAGGGATCGCAGGCTCCAACAAGCCCGAGGACGTGGCCAAGCTGGCGAAATTCGGCAAGTACTTCGGGAACGCGTACCAGATTAGAGACGATATTATTGACGCTTTCACACCGAAGGGAAACGAAAAGTTCCCGAACAATGATCTGCTGAACGGTGACCCTTCGCTGCTGTTACTCTATGCAGTTGACTCGGACAAGATAACCGCCGAGGACAAGGCGGCGTTGCTCTCAGTCTACAAAGGTGAGAGCAAGGATCTTGACGTGGACCTGGTTCACAGGGTGTACGAGTACACGGGCTCTTTGCAGAGATCCGTCGACAAGATGGAGGAGTTCGCGAACATGGCCGGAGAGATTCTGAGGGAGTACCCTGACTGCGATGCAAGGGACTCCTTATTTGAGCTTTTAGACCAGTACAACCAAAACTTCACGGAGAACCTTGAGACAATCTCATCTCACCAGAATCAATCCCATTAATACCGGAGTTATACCAATGAGATATCTTGAAAATGATCAAAAATACGATGTAATCGTTGTCGGCGCGGGGCCAGCGGGTTCAAGCGCGGCAAAGGCAGCGGCTGAGAACGGGGTGAACGTGCTTCTAATAGAGAGGGAGCTTGAGATAGGCGTCCCCGACAAGTGCGGGGAGTTCCTTCCGTCACTGGAGGAGATGAAGAGGCTCTCACCTGATGTACCTGATCTGGACAAGATATGGGATATCCCAAAGCGCTGCATTGTCAATGAGACAAAATACGTGAACTTTGTCTTTCCAAACGGCGTGGAGTTCCCGGTAGAGTTCACGGGTCACGTTATCGAGAGAAAGCTGTTCGACAAACATCTAGCGAACCAGGCCGGCAGGGCGGGGGCCGAGATAATGCCGTTCACTTCAGCTATCAAGCTCCTGGATGACGGCGTGCGCGTCAGGTCAGGCGGCGAGATATTCGACCTCAAATCAGATGTCATTATTGGCGCTGATGGGGCCTACTCACTGATCGCGAGGGAGGCTGGGTTACCCGTCTCAACCAATCCCCTCGATTACGGTGTTGGGTACCAGTTTGAGATGGTAAACGTTGATCACGACCCTGAGTATGTGGACATGTACTTGGGCGAGGGCATCGCCCCAGGCACCTATGCTTGGATCATCCCCAAGGGCAAGGACATAGCAAATGTTGGGACAGGTGTTAGGACTCCGTTCATGAAGAGAGGTATGACAATCAGAGACTATCAGAGAAACTTTATCAAGAATCACCCGTTTACCTCTGAAAAGCTCAAGAACGCCGTTCCAACCGCCGTGAAGGCAGGTAACATTCCAGTTGGCGGCCCCATCGAGCGGACGACTACCGAAAATGTTCTAATCGTGGGCGACGCAGGTGGTCACACAATACCAACGGTAGGTGGAGGAATTCCCCCAGGTTTGATTATTGGAAAGATCGCCGGTGAGGTTGCCTCCGCGAAGGTAAAAAGCGGCACCTCACTGTCCGCTTTCGATGCTACATGGAAGGAGCAGATGGGTGACGTACTATACACAAGCCTGAGGCTCAGGAGGATGAGCGATATCGTATTCAGGAGCAAGAGGATGATCGATGTGATCACAAAGCTAGAATGGCTCACCAAGGACACCATCTCTAAGTTCATTTACTGCAAGATGGATACCAAGATGAAGATAATGGAGAGAGCATTGCAGTCTGGAGAAATCCAGAAACTCCTCTAAAAAAAAATTAATTGTGGCAGCTTGTACAGTCTGCCGGGGCAAAGTGCTTCTTCTGTTCTATGTGGCAGGACTCACAGGTTTCCCTGATATCTGCCTCGACATGGGGCACATGGCATGATGTGCAGTCAGTGTGTAATGCTACTGCGTGCAGTCCCTCGTCCACCTCGTGGCATGTCGCACATTCCTCTGCCACCTCCTCCTCATGGGGGTTGTGGCATGATGTACATGTGGATTCCAAGTGGGCCTCTGTGGTTATTGCCATAGTGATCTCGGCGTTTCCCTGGTGACACATCACGCAGTCATCCCTTTCCTCTGGGATGAAACCGTTACCCTCTGCAAGGAAGTCGTGACAGGTAACACACGTCGCACCCATCGCCTCCGATGCGTGAACCTTTGAATCGTCGTGGCACTCTAGGCACCCTTCCTCGGGTGGTCTGAAGACGTGAAGCTCCATCCCGTGGCAGTCGATGCAATCTGCGTGGTTAACATCGCCGAAGAAGTGGACTTTGTGGCCGTCTGTGTTTACTACTTGTAGCCATTGAGGGTCTTCACTCACGTGGCATTCCTCGCATAACTCGTTGTCTATCTCGGCTGGCTTTACGACTGTTTGTGGGTCTTTGGTTAGTACGTCTACTACATGGTTGATGTTGGTGGCCATGTCTGCGACGTGGCATTCGTGGCAGGATAGGTCGTGCATCGCGCTGCCTTCCCATGTTTCGTATGCGTCTGTCATTAGGTGGCAGGTTGTGCAGAATTTTGGGTTGTGTTGCGTGTAGTCATAAATGAACAATGACGGTATCGCGATCACAATAAGAGCAAGCAGGAGGAGTAATTGATTATCCCTCGTCATTTCAGGAAATTTCATTGTTGTACCTCGAATCTCATTAATGAATTTTTAAGCAATATAATCTTTTGTGTAAACTAATTATTTTTATATATTATTCATTTGGTATTTTACCTATTTTTGATTTTTTTTATCATTGGAAACACGGAGTGTTCAAAATGATCCGTTGATTTAACAAATGGAAAATCTTTAGAGAAATGTGTAATAGAGGACGTTCAGTAACTCCCCCGCTGTTAAAAGCACACCAAACTGTAACGCGAGCTGCGCGGTCTGCTGATCCGATGTTAGTGGAACTTTTTCGTTGAATTGGCGGATGATCTGTATTGCAGTCTTTATGGACAAGAAGGCGAGTAGGGCGAACGGGGAGAATATCCTAAGCGCCACCAATACAAGTGTGGATAAGTAGGCAGAGGCGGTCAATGCCGTAAAGTAACGCATCCCCTGGTCCTCCGTAGTACCTGTTGCCATTGTCGCTATCCCCACGTTGGCGTCAAAGTTCTTGTCTCTTAGGTTGTTTGCCAGCAGAACCAGCGCGATGAGCAAGCCGATGGGGGTCGATGCCAGTAGCGGGTCCCACGAGAATTGACCAGTTATAGCGTAGAACGCGCCCCCAACCATCAAAGGCCCAAACGCGAGGAAAACGCTGATCTCGCCAAGTGTTCGATGCTTGAGCTTTATCGGGTCCGCCGTGTAGAATATCCCGAACAGTACACCCAACACGCTGAATACCATTACCGGTAGCCCTTGCAGCCAGGTCAGGTAGGCACTGATTGTAAATCCGACCGCGAACTGTGCGAGGATCACCTTCTTGTATGTGCCTTTGTCCACCTCGCCGAACAACAGTGGGTGTGGTCTGTACTTGGCGGTGGGTGCGTTCTCGTCCACGCCGTGCTTCACATCGTACCAGTCGTTAGTCATGTTGGACGCGGTGTGTGCTATGATCAGCCCAATCATGGTCAAGGCAAACAGGAAAGGGTCAAAGCTACCGAAACTGTATGCCATTATTCCGGCGAGGCATGTTGCGACGAAGGTCATTACGAGTGACCACGGCCTTGTGGCGATGAACCATGTGTTGAGTGACATATCAGCTAGTTTACGTATCCCATGATATATGTTTCTTACCCGAGGGGCAGGAAGACGAAGATTAACTCCGTCCAGGCGATGTGGGAGAACACCACTACCCAAAGTGAGCCTGTGTGCTTGTATAAAAGCCCCCAGGCGAGCCCAGCGATGAAAGCCGCAACCGTAAGTGGCATA
Source organism: Candidatus Bathyarchaeota archaeon (assembly GCA_030613835.1). Lineage (GTDB taxonomy): Archaea > Thermoproteota > Bathyarchaeia > TCS64 > TCS64 > RBG-16-57-9. Next base: position 7,747 of record JAUWLH010000031.1, read on the forward strand.
TTCATTGTCGGCAGGTGTATCGCGGAGTATAAGGCCGCCGTCAGCAGTATCCCTTTGAACCCGTACCTCTCGGAAATGCTTGTCTGTACATAATGCCTCCAGAAGAACTCCTCACAGAAACTCGTTACCAACAGCAGCATGGCTGGAACGATCAGGGGTAGCTCAGACCTAAACAGGTAGACATCACTGGCTCCACCCGCGACAAGTGTCCTGAACACGTTGAACCCAATGAAGAAAATGCTGTAGAGAGCAAAACCCGATCCAAGCCCCTTTATGATCTTCTCCTTCCCAAGCCTTACATCTTTGAGACCTGCTTTCCCGACTAGATGGGCATAAAAACTCAATAAAAGTGAGGCAAACGTGACCCTATACCAGAAACTCCTCAAATAATCCGATAGAAAAACGAGGTACCATAAAATGAACGATAACATTACCCCTATTACGATCCTTGTATACTTGTTCAACTAAATCCCTATCCAATAAAGCAGGGTGTTCTATGAATCATTCCCCAATTTTTGCATCAGGAATGTATTCCTCAAGGGTGGGCTGCCTGTAGATGTAGAACGTTACGCTGACCGCTGTTAGGTACATGAACGCCGTGAGGTGTAGGTTTGTGATGAAAAAGTAAACCGATATGGTTATGGTGGTCCACATCATCAGAACCGCTCTGATCTTGATGTTTTTAGTGATCCCCCGCCCATTGTGGTAGTCCTCGATGGTCTTCCCGAACCTCTCGTTGCCGATGAGCCAATCGTAGAACTGGTCTGAACTTCTGATGAAGCACCAGGCAGAAAGCAGTACGAAAGGCGTCGTAGGCAGAACTGGGAGGAACGCTCCAATGGCTCCCAGTATGAGCGCTGATATGCCCACTATGAAGTAAGCGCCTTTCTTAATCCTGGATAAAAACGAAACGCTCTCCTGCTCCATTTAATGATCCTCGTTAACTCACTTTAGTCACTGTTTTCAAACACTTGGAGCTACGTTCCGCCATGTTGATCACAACGACGAATAGTTTCCGCTCAATTTGATATAAAAACCTTTACCAATTTAGCGAATAATAAAGATCAATTATGCTGAAATAGTAAATGAACTGGATAAATATTGTAACTAGCGTAGCGAGAACTTTGGGTCAACCTTGACAAGCTCCGTTGCGATCTCGACTATGAGTTCATGGACCCCCTCTATCTGCTTGATCTCACTCATCACGTCGTTCAGGTGTCTGATATCCCTCGCGTTGACTACAGATATCATATCGTATTGTCCGGTGGCTCTAAACAGGTGTCTGAGTTCTTTGAACTTTGCTAGTTCCGGGGAGATCTCCTTGTTTCTCTGTGGGTTGACTTTGATCATCATGATCGCCGTTATGTTGAGGCCGATCTTTCTAGGGTTAATCAACGCAACATAGCCGGTGATGATACGTCTCTTCTCCAGTCTCTCTATCCTATACCTGATCGTGGACTCGGCTATGCCAAGCTCATTCCCGATCTGCGTGAAGTTAAGTTTGCAGTTTTCTTGCAGAATCTCCAAGATCTGAATGTCGGTCTCATCCAGTGTTATGCTTTCTGACATATCCCGTCCTCAGGTATCTACGGTATTCTCTATTGAAAAAGTTTCCACTTTTCTCTGACATGTTAGGCTCATGTTGCATCGTTCTCAATTTAATAACTAAATGAGCCATAAATCTAATTTCACGTAACATTTAGGCAATAATGCTAATATGCATATATACCTCTTAAACAATTATCAATACAGACTTTAGGGAAAGTTAAAACGAAAATATTGGAGGCGTTGAAATAAACATGGACAGTATTGTAGGCGATTACATGAGCAGGGGGTTCCTCACTGTCTCTCCCTCGGATACTCTTGATATAGTCGCCAAGAGAATGGTCAAAACTGGAAACGAGTTCGCCCTCGTCATGGAAAACGGTGACCTCTGCGGGCTGGTATCCGTGAGTGAGATAATCCACGAGGTCAGGTCCTCCGTAGTCTCAAAGCTCTCGGTTGACAAGATCCCGTTAGAGTTCAGGAAGGTACTAATGTCCGAGTTGATGAACAATCCTAGGACTATCAACTTCATGGAATCATGCGGCTTTGATGGCACGAAACTGGTAATCAGCATGGGTGAGCAGAACACCATCGAGGAGGCTATCCAACTTTTCGCGAGCAGCGCGGCGGAGCTGGTTCTCGTTATCAACCAAGAGGGCATCGTGGGCATATTTACTGAAAAGGACCTACTAAAGGCCATAACGGACCTTGCACCCTAGGGGTCACCATTTAACCGTCTTATTTTTACACCTCCCGCAACATACATTGTTCATTATGTCTGAGTTTGATAGCCGGATCCAAGAATGGCTTGAGAAGATAATCGAGCTGAACATCAATAAGCCCCACCTGTCTGAGCCCACGCTGAAGAGGATACTGGGTGAGCTGGGTTACGAGGACGATATCGATAACATCCTCCTGTTCCTATGTGGTAGCTTCTACGCACAGGTGCTACAGCGGTCCAAGGCGTACCACGGTATGGCAAGGGCTGAGGACGAGCGGGGCGCTGTAAAGCTCCTGAGCAGGAGAATGGTGGAGATCAAGGAAGCCTATCTAGAGACTAGGCTCAACGTCTGACCCACTTTTTACTCCTCACATATCCGGTTATCCCATCCGGCATCAGCATCAATATTACGAAGATGAAAATAATTGGAATCAGCTTGCCGAATCCGAGGATAACTATACTAAAGTTGATGAGCAATGGCCTTCCATGGGTCTCGAAGTTCATAACCGCAAATATGAGCCCCTTCTGGAACAAGGTAATCAATACCCCACCGATCACGGCACCGTAAATGCTATCCAAGCCACCGATGATACTTCCCGCCATCACCGTTACTAGCATCTCCTCACCGAAGCTGCCCCTCATGGATGTCCAGAGCGGGATTATAGACCCGGCTAATCCCGCCAACGCACCCACGATGAACCATGACGCCATATGAATCCTGCTCGTGTTTATTCCGAACACGGCGCTCAGGTTCTCGTTCTCAGAAACCGCTCTGATTGCCAACCCGAATCTCGTCCTTGATAAAAAGACGTAGAGAACAACGACGAGACAAACGCTGGCTAACGGTGTCATTATCGCGACACCCGGGATATCTAAAAAAGTGAAATCATATTTTTTCAGTACGAATCCTCGGGTTGTCTCGTGCCTGCTGATGACTATCCAATAACTGTAGACCCCCACAACTGTCTCGATCACAATCGACAGCGCGTAGAACGCGATCGTTATAGCGATGTTTCCGTCCCTCCTCCTCTTAATGGGGGTTACCATGAAAACGTAGAGAGCCACACCCAGTAGACCGCACAAGATCATCGAGACGGGCCAGGACAGGTAAGGATTTATACCCATCAGCTTGGTCATGGTGAATGTTATCGTTGTCCCTATCAAGGTGAAACCTATGTGTGCAAAGTTGGGGAAACCCTCGATCTGATAAGTGAAAGTGAACCCGATGCAGAGAAGCACCACCATCCCCAACTGGATGATTATACCTATAACTGCGTCAGAGATCAAAGTCCCACCTGTGAGGACAAAGGTGGTCTTGACCGTGGATAAAACCTTGGAGACTGTTAATCCGGAGGAGGTTCACCATGGAAGATCATGGTCTTAAGGATGGGGGTGTCTTTCATTCTCCTCCACGACGCAACGCGCGCGCTCTATTAGGTTCCTCATCGTGCCTGGTACTTCGCCGAAGTAGATTGGGGAGCCTAGGATGAATGCATCAGCTTCCTAGATTTTTTCGAGGACGGGTGTTAGCTCGTCCATGTAGGCGCATTTCCCGTAGCTCTTGCTTCCCTTTGCCTTGCAGGCGAAGCAGCTCTGGCAGCCTTTGTAGTCAAGATCGTTGAGGTGGATGTATTCGATTTCTGCCCCACGCGCGCGCTTGGAAAATCGTAACCAGTCAATCGAGGTCAATATTTCCACCTGATACTACACAAGCAATCTTCCATACATTAATTAAAAAATCCCCATGCATCTTTAATAATAAAAAAGAAATATATAGAACGATTTGGTACAACCCAGATATTTTGGAACACGCAAAGGGAAAGTAAT
>JAUWLH010000271.1 GCA_030613835.1 Candidatus Bathyarchaeota archaeon
GATCGCCATGGAGCCCAGGCCGTACGAGCCCAGGGGCAACAACGTGGGGAGGAACACGGCCAACGGGCTGTTGATGTGCAGAGATGTGGAGAAAAGGCTGCAATCGGAGGAAAACAAGGTTATCCTTGAGTCAGGTCACCCCATGGTGGGTCTCAACCCCGAGGTTGGCCACGTATTGATGGGTCATGAGGAGTTGGCGGGGGCGTTCGCATCGGTGCTACGCGAGGGCAGGCTCATGCACAGTCACTGGAACGGGCAGCCGCTGGGTAACTTCGACCAGGACCTGAACATCGGTGTCCTGGGCTACGACCAGATGCTGGCGTCACTGCTTGTCTTCAAGATGCACAGCTTCGATGGCTACTACGGGATCGATATCAACCCCGAGAGGATGCCAGTGGAGCGGGCGTTGGTGCTGTCCATGAACAGCCTGGACGCTGCAACTGACATCGTCAACGGACTGGACTACGATACACTTGTGGACGCCATGTACGAGCCGGCTAAATATCCTGGGATGGTAGAGGACGTGCTTACGCGTGCCATTGCCCCCAACAAGGACAGGCTTAGGCCAATCCCCTAGCCTCACCCAAATTTTATTAATTTTGTACAGTAACAGATCAATATGAAGGATACGTTCGGTCTATCCCTTCTCTCCTGCCTCGAAGACACCACTACCGTCCACGAGCTTGAGAGAGATGACGGGCGAATTGAGGTATTTGAGGTTAGCTGGTACTATGCGCCTTTCAAACAGTGGCACCCCATTGAGCAGGAGCTGGCCAACAGAGCCAGAGGCAGAATCCTTGAGGTGGGTTGCGGAAGTGGCAGGGTGATGAAGCATTTTTAGGATGAGGGGCACGAGATCGTGGAGATTGATCTGTCCGAGTTAGCCATGGAGGCTGCGAGGCGCTTCGGAGCCTGGGACTGCAGGCTCATGGACGCGAGAGAGATGGATTTCCCAGAGAACTCCTTCGATACCGCAGCCCTTCTCGGTAACGGCTTCGGTTTAGGGGGCAATGTCGATGACTGCAGGAAGATACTCTCGGGCCTCAGCAGGGTTGTTAAGCCCGGCGGCTTGCTGATAGCCACATCGAGGGACCCAGAGAGAACAGATAACCCCCGTCACCTGGCTTACCATGAGCTGAATAGGGGCCTCGGTAAACCCATTGGTGCAGTGAGGCTCAGGGTCAACTTCGATGGCAACAAGGGCGAGTGGTTCGATCTGCTACTGGTGGAGATTGAGGCTATAGACGCGATCATCAAGGGCACAGGTTGGACCCTAGAGAAGGTATTCGAGGCTAGGGACCCTATGGATTCAAGGTACGGTGTCATCCTCAAGAACACAGACTGAGTCAATCACCTTATGAACCTAAGGCATCTATCAGTGTCATGCCAAAAGTCAAACTAACTGTCCTGAAAGTCATGGACCAGAAAGACATCTTCAGCGAGAGCCCAGTGAAGCAGTCCAAGACGTTGCCCCCATGCGAGATCCACAAGGAGGGACAGGAGTTCATCGTTGGGCCCGATCTGAACATGCCCGAGGGATTCTGCCACTGGGCGTGGACCACGGCCCAGAACCCAGTCAAGATACTCATGTTCGGGGGCAACTACCCCTGGCAGGAGGAGCCAGGCGTAAGCGTTACCTGCTGCACCGACGGGCTCAGACCTGTGATCTTCAAGGTCGAGCGGATCGAGGGCTAGTTTCATTATTCCTTATATAAGCCCCCGTCGGATATTCAGCGAATAGGTGCTAAAACGATGCGTGTAGCCGTAGTTGACAGGGAAAGGTGCCGGCCAGACAAGTGTGACCAGCCATGCATCAGGTTCTGCCCCATGGTCAGGACTAGGCGAGAGGCCATCAGGCAGGACGATGAGGGCAAGGCGTATATCAGCGAGTTCATCTGCAGCGGCTGCGGCATCTGCGTAAAGAAGTGCCCCTTCGATGCCCTTCGTATCGTTAACTTGCCGGACGAGTTAAAATCGGATCACCTCCACAGGTTTGGGCCCAACAGCTTCACCCTGTTCAGGATACCCAAGCCCAGGAAGGGTAACGTGGTGGGTCTTCTGGGAAGAAACGGCATCGGTAAATCAACGCTCCTCAGAATACTGGCAGGCGAGCTGGTACCCAACTTGGGCAAGTTCGATGACCCGCCATCAAAGGACGAGGGCACAGAGCACTACGTTGGCAAGCCCATGCACGAGTACTTCAAAGGCGTCTACGGCGGCGGCTTCAAGGCCGTCCACAAGCCCCAGTACGTTGATAAAATACCCAAGGTGGTCAAGGGACGCACGGGGGACCTCCTCAAGAAGCTGAACGAGAGGGGCGTGCTTGAGGAAATCGTCGACGACCTTGAGCTGGGCCACCTCCTTGACAGGGACCTGGGAGTCCTTAGCGGAGGGGAGCTCCAGCGCGTTGCCATCGCCACGGCCATCATCAGGGACGCAGCGGTCTACCTCTTCGACGAGCCCAGCAGCTTCCTGGACGTATACCAGAGGACCAGAGCCGCCCGTATCATCAGAGGGTTGGCCGCTGATAACAGGATGGTCATCGCCGCGGAGCACGATCTTGCAGTCCTTGACTACATGAGCGACGAGATTTTCGTCCTCTACGGAGAGCCCGATGTCTACGGTATCGTGTCAAACATCCATAGCGTTAGGGAGGGTATCAATATCTACATCAAAGGGTACTTCCCTGACGAGAACGTCAGGTTCAGGCAGACCCCCATCGTGTTCCACGAAAAGCCGCCTCAGGAGCGGCAGGCTAAGTCATACAACCTCCTC
>JAUWLH010000263.1 GCA_030613835.1 Candidatus Bathyarchaeota archaeon
AAGGCGGGCATGCCTATGGGCCCCTTCATGTTGAGCGACCTCATCGGGCTGGACATCGTCCACAACATCCTCAAGACCTTCGAGGAGCAGATCGGGCCGGAGTACGCGCCCCACGAGAAGATCGTTGAGCTGTTTGACTCAAGGAAACTTGGGCGGAAGACTGGCGAGGGTTTCTACTCATATGCGGAGAGGCCGGTGGTCACGGAGGACCAGGTCAAGGGCTTTGATGTGAAGCTCCTGCTGGAGCCCTTCGTCAGGGAGGCCGAGAAGCTGTTCAAGGAGGCCGTGGCCACTGTCGAGGACATCGACACCGCAATGAGGCTGGGAGCAAACATCCCAAAGGGGCCTTTCGAGATGAAGAAGGCTGGGCTTGGTGAGGAGAAGCCCGTGCTGACCGAGAAGGATAATGGCGTATACAAGATCACCCTGAACAGACCATCGAAGCTCAACAGCATGACCATTGAGATGCTTGGCATGATAAGCGACGCCGTCGACGAGGCATCGGCGGACCCTGAAGTAAAGGCAATACTGATAACAGGAGCGGGCGACAGGGCGTTCTGCGCGGGCGCTGATGTAAGCCAGTTCCCGGGCCTCAACGTTGAAGAGGCAAGAAAAGTCAGCAAGGCAGGTCACAATGCCTTCAAGAAGTTCATGGAGACGCCGAAACCCGTTGTGGCGGCTGTAAACGGCTACGCACTGGGAGGCGGAAACGAGCTGATCCTCTTCTGTGATCTCAGGGTCGCAAGCGACAAGGCGAGGTTCAGCCAGCCCGAGGTCAGTCTGGGGCTCATGCTGGGGTGGGGGGGCACGTACATGCTCAGGAAGCTTGTCGGAAAAACGGTGGCAAACGACCTGATAATGACCGGTAGAAGGATCAACGCTGATGAGGCCAAATCCATAGGGCTCGTCAGCCACGTCTACCCCTCAGCCGAGTTCGAGGCAAAGGTCAATGAATATCTTCAGGCACTGGTCAATGGGCCTCCAAGGGCCATCAGCGCCATGAAGAAGCTTGGCGCCAGCGATGACAACCTTGACGCAGCCCTGGAAGCCGAGGCTGATGCCTTCGCTGATCTCTGGAACTACGGCGAGATCAAGGAAGGCATCGATGCGTTCAATAACAGAAGAAAGCCCGTTTTCAAGGGCGAGTAACTAGACTGGCTTGAATACCAGGAGCTTTTTATCTCCTTCCTCAAGGTACACTGCCTCGACCCTCTGACCGATCTCAGGGTCATCCAGCAGTAACCCGCTTATCGAAACCCCCTCGTCGAGATCAATGATGCCGACCCCGTGGGGGCTGATACTCTGGAACCTAGGCAATGGCACATGGATAATTGTCTTGGTCTTCACGGTGCCCGTTCCATTGTACCCTTTATCTATTAGATCCCTTGAGCCGCAATTAGGGCAGATGATCCTGGCGGGGAGCATCAGCTTGCCGCAGCTCGTGCACTCGCATCCCTTGAGCTCCTCGTTGTTGACCCCTTCCCAGAACTTTGAAACCAAGTACTCAGACATCGTTTTACCTCCTGTATATCTGCACGGTGACCGTAGCACCGGCAGCCCCTACGTTATGAGCAAGTCCATATTCTGGGTCGCTTAACTGGTGTCCCCCCGCCTCGTCCCTCAGCTGCTTGAACATCTCCACCACCATAGCTGCCCCAGTCGCGCCCACCGGGTGACCCTTCGCCTTTAGACCTCCATCCGTGTTGATGGGCTTTTCCCCGTCTAGGGCCGTCCTGCCATCAGACGCGGCCTTCCCGCCCTCGCCCGGCTTGAAGAAGCCCAAGTCCTCCGTTGCCATCATCTCAGCGCTTGTGAAGCAGTCGTGGACGCACGCGAAGCTGATATCTCCAGCTTTTATCCTGGCCATATCGTATGCCTGCCTGGACGCGAGCTTTGTCGCCTTGAGAGAGGTGATGTCATCCCTGTCGTGGAGGGCCATCGTGTCCGAGGCATGGCCCATGCCAGCAACCCAGATAGGTGTATCAGTGTACTTCCTCGCCACCTCCTCCGATGCCAGGATCACCGTCGCAGCCCCATCTGATATGGGGCAGCAATCAAAGAGCCTCAATGGCTCGGCGACCATGGCGTTCAGGTCCGACCTCAGGAAATCCATCTCATCGCCAAACGTCAGTCCCTTCCTGACCCCCAGCTTCAATGCAATCTCCATGACTGTCTCCTGGTACTGGGCCTTCGGGTTCAGCTTCCCGTTCTCGTGATTCTTGATGGCGATATCGGCCAGCTGCTCCCACTTTGATCCGTACCTGTGGAAGTGTGCCGCCGCCATAACCGCATACAATCCGGGGAACGTGAACCCCATGGGAACCTCGTAGCTGGCATCCGCGGCCATGGCCAGGGTGTTCGTTACGTCACCCGTCCCCAAGGTTCTCATCTTCTCGACGCCCCCGACGATAACCACGTCATAGAGGCCCGAGGTGATGGCTATGATTCCTGTGTTCATGGCAACCCCGCTACTGGCACACGCGGCCTCAACACGTGCCGTCGGGATTGGGTTGACCCCGATCCAGTCGGCCATCAGGGCAGATATGTGAGCCTGTTTCTCAAAATTGTCGCTGCTAAAATAGCCCAGATAGAGCGCATCAGCGTCCCTGAGGTCAAAGCCGTTGTCAACGGAACCTGCGGCCTCTATGGTAGCCTCAGTGAACAACTCTCTGCCCTGTTTCTCGGCGTGGATTTTATGGTGGAACCTGGTCATCCCGGCTCCTATCACTGCTATCTTACGGGAAAGGGACAAAGTAACCATTTACCTTTTTTTTCTACGCGCAATAAATGTTGCGACGTTTCAAACTTCGTTATACGTCGATTTTTT
>JAUWLH010000071.1 GCA_030613835.1 Candidatus Bathyarchaeota archaeon
GATACGCTGCGGACGAACCTGCCGTCAACGATGGAGTAAACGTTGGTTGTAGCCCCGCCTAGCCCTACCCCCATGACGTTCTGTTTGAATGTGTTTGCGATGAGCTGGATAGCCATCCCCTCGCCAGCCGGTGTCGGCATGATATCGATATCGGTCCACTTCATGAGCCTGTTGTACCCCGGTGCGTGGCTCATGACGTGCTCCATGAAGAGCTCGTGCACAGCCCGCCTCGCCGGCTCGGTGTTCTCCTGCTCCAGTACCGGCCTGATGTTGTCGACCATGTCAAGTGCGAAGTCCTCCTTGAGGAGCTCCTCGATCTGTGGCCTGAGTTCCTTGTTGCCAGCATACACGATTGGGAGCTGGTACGACACACCTAATCTTGGCTTGGGCTCTGCCGCCTTGATTAACTCGGCTATCTCCATGACGTGCTGGCTTGCGCCACCGTCGGTGCCGCCCGCCATGAGTATCATATCTGGTCTTAGGCTCCTGATCCTCCGGATCTTCTGGTAGGTCTGCCTACCGTCGTCCCTGGCTATGACGTCCATGACGATTGCCCCCGCTCCCAGGGCCGCCCTGTTCGCTGACTCTGCCGTCATGGACTTGATTAGACCGGAGACCATCATCTGCAAGCCACCCCCCGCGCTGCTGGTGGTGCAATAGAGGTCGACTCCCTTCTCGCCATCGTAGGGGATGATCATCCCACCTCCAGGCGCAAGGAGCATGTGTCCTGTCAACTCCTCGATCTCTCGTACCGCGTTCTGTACCCCCATGGTTACGTCCTCGTAGGGGGCCTCTACCGTTGTTGGTGCCTCACCCGCCACAAGGAACCTCCATTCACCGTCCTTCTTGTGGAAGAGTCGGGCTTTAGTAGTGGTGGATCCTACGTCCGTGGCAATAATGAACTGCATTTCATCTGTTGGCTTACTGAGGGTCGCCATTATGATTCATATTCAGTCGCGGCAGGCGACGCTTAAATATTTCTAATTCGCAACCCTTCTAGAAAGATGAAGGTCAGGAAAATTATTCAATAGAGTTATTATTGTTTTTACTGTTTGTTGATTTCTGGGCATCTTTAATGCCTATTTTCGACGTTTCTCCTTCTCCTTTGCAGCATCTATTGTCCTTTGAACTGTGATTACGCTTGCGCTCGATTGTCTCCAAGCCGGGTTTACTGCCTAACTTCTTGGTCTCCTCCCACCACGTATTGTTTGATACCCTGTTCATCCTTATCCCAGACCGTGGGGGAGTAGGCTCTAATAAGATATGAGCCGGGAAAAACCTCGTTTATTCCTCTAAGAATCAGAGTCCGTGTTTTAAGGGAATGCAAATATAAAGCGAGGTTTCTATTGCTATGCAAAATATCGGAGATAACAAGGATGGCAGAGGACATGTCCAAGAAAACGCTCGTTACATCAGCGCTTATCTACGCCAACGGCCCGGTTCACATAGGCCACATGGTTGAGTACATCCAGACAGATATCTACGTCAGGTTCCTAAAACTGGCGGGCAAGGACGTTGTCTACTGCGGGGCAGATGACACTCATGGCGCTCCCATAGAGATCAACGCTTCGAAGCAGGGGATAACCCCTGAGGAGTTCATCGACCACTGGTGGAAGGAGCACAAGCGGGATTACGATGATTATCTGGTAGAGTTCGATAGCTACTACACCACCAACAGTCCTGAGAACAGGTACTACACCGAGCTCATCTTCAAGCGCCTCCAGGAGAACGGATACATCTACAAAAAGGAGATCGAGCTCACATACTGCGAGAACTGCGAACGCTATCTCCCTGACAGGTACGTGAAGGGGACGTGCCCTAACTGCGGAGCACCGGACCAGTACGGCGATGTCTGCGAGAAATGCAACGCGACCCATGACACAACGGACCTCATCAATCCATACTGCAGCATCTGCGGAACGCCCCCGATTAGAAAGGATAGCCTCCACTACTTCTTCAAGCTGGGGGAGTTCACGGACTGGCTCAGAGACTGGCTGAACAACAACCAAAAGCTACAGCCCGAGATCAGGAATCAGATCCTGACATGGGTCAATAATGGGCTCAACGACTGGTGCATTAGCAGGGACGGACCATACTTTGGCTTCAAGATCCCGGGTGAGGAGAACAAGTACTTCTACGTCTGGCTCGATGCGCCCATCGGTTACATCGCGTCCACAGCCAACTACGCCAAGGATAAGTCCTTCACTGCCGATGATTACTGGCAGAAGGACGAGGCCGAGATCATACATTTCATCGGTAAGGACATCATCTACTTCCACTTACTGTTCTGGCCGGCAGTACTCCACGGCGCGGGGTTCCACGTGCCCGACAACATCGTTGTCCACGGGTTCCTCACCGTAAATGGCGAGAAGATGAGCAAGAGCAGGGGAACATTCCTCACGGCAGAGGAGTTCAAGGAGTACCTTGACCCAGAGCTACTCAGGTTCTACTACGCCGCGAACCTCAGCCACACCATGAACGACATCGATCTGGACCTAAAGAACCTTGAGAACAGGATCAACAACGAGCTGGTGGCCAACGTCGCCAACCTCGTCTACCGCGTCATGAGCTTCACGGGGAAGAACTATGAAGGGGAGCTAAGCGAGATCAACGATGATAAGATAATCGCTGAGGTCAACGAGAAATCAATGGGTGTCTACAAGGCGTTCGAGGGCTTCGAGTTCAGGGACGCCGTGAACAGGATACTTGAGATCAGTAGCATGGGAAACAAGTACTTTCAAGCCAACAAGCCTTGGGAGGGGGTAAAGACCGACAGGGCCCAGACCCAGAGGGTGCTCACCACCTGCGTAAACATAGTCAAGAACATCGCCATAATGATCAAACCCATCATGCCCCTGTTCGCAGAGAAGATAGAGACACAGCTGAACAAGGAGAACTTGACATGGGCAGATATCGAGTCAAGGATCGAGAACCACAAGCTGGGAAAGTCCGAGATCGTGCTACGAAAGATCGACCCAATAGAAATCAAAACACCCGAGCCAGAGGGGACACCACGGGAGATCAACTTCAAGATACACAAGAAGATCGCAAAGCTGGGCGTGGATGTCAAGCTGGCAATCATCGAGGGCGTCAACATCAAGAAATCAAACAGCGAGCTGGACAGATTAAAGAAACAAGTAGCAGAAGAGCTCAAGGACGTTGAAATCGAGGGCAACCCGATAATCTCCGCCTACAATGACATCTACAAAAAGTTCAAGGTGGATGTCGAGAACAGCAGCGTCCACCTCATGAAGCTTGTCCAGGAGAACGGCGGGTTCCCCACAATCAACACAGCGGTGGATAGCTACAACATAGTGTCCGCCAAAAGGCTGATCAGCGCGGGCCTCCACGACCTTGACAACATAAAGGGCGATGTCAAGCTCACCGTGACCCAGGGCAACGAGCTGTACATCCCACTGGGAGAGACAGAACCGGTAAAGCTCCAGCCCGGTAAGTTCGCAATAGTAGACGAGGAGAAGGTGCTGTGCTGGCTCGACGTGAAGCAGGGACAGCACACGAAGATCGGCATGGACAGCAAGAAACTGCTCCTGTACGTGCAGGGGAACGCAGCCACTGATACCCTGTATCTTGAGGAGGCCATCACCGAGATGTGCGAGCTAATCACAAAGTACGCCGGCGGCACCTACAGGTTGCTTAACGCCGTGGATATCAGCGCGGTGAACATCAAGGTGGCCAAGGTCATTGAGATCAAGGATCACCCTGCGGCCGATAAACTCTACATCCTCAAGATAGATCTGGGCGACGAGCAGAGGCAGCTATGTGCCGGTCTGAAGCCCTACTACACTGACCCCAACGACCTCCTTGGAAAGCATCTGGCGGTGGTTACTAACCTTCAGCCAGCGAAGCTCAGGGGAGAGCTGAGCGAGGGCATGCTCCTCGCTGGGGACGATGGGGTAAACGTGGGCGTACTGAACCCCCAGAAATCAAAGCCTGGGGATCAGGTGTATGTGGACGGCGTGTCCGAGTACAAGACAGACCTCATCGAGTTCGGTGATTTCATGAAGTACACCTTCGAGGCGAGGGACGGAAAAGCGTACCTCATGGGCAAGCAGCTGAGGACGGACTCCGAGGAGATCATCTTGGAGAAGGTCGTCAACGGTAAGATCAGGTAGACCTCACCCTCTTTTCTCCACCTTCTATTCGCAAGTATGAAAAACCTTGTCTGCACACTCATCTTGACAAACTATGATAAAGGGAAGCAAGCGGGTGGCATGTATCGGCTCGGGGTTAGTGGGCCAGGGCTGGGCGGCTCTCTTCGCCGTAAATGGATACAATGTCGTGTTACAAGACATCACTGAAGAGAAACTTGAGGAAGCGACAGAGAGGACGGCTCATCACATCAACACACTTGTAAACGCAGGACTTGCGAAGGGCATAGAGGAGGCCGTGACCCGTTTGAGCTCAACAACCAGCCTTGAGGAGGCGCTCAACGGGGCTGATTTCGTTATAGAATCCGTTTTCGAGAGCCTAGAGGTGAAATGCCCTATCTTCGCAGAGATGGACAGGATAGCACCGGCTAATGTAGTGTTAGCGTCAAGCACGTCTGGGTTCATGATGAGCGACATCGCCAAGGATATGGAACTTCACCCTGAAAGGGCGATTGTAGCGCACCCATGGAACCCGGTTCACCTGGTGCCACTTGTGGAGCTAAGCCCAGGGGAGAAAACCAGCCAGGGGACGGTTGACCTTACCTACAGGATTATGGAGGACATTGGACGGGTCCCAGTGGTCCTAAAGAAGGAGGTACTCGGATTCATAGCGAACAGGTTGAGCGCGGTGCTCTGGAGGGAGGCCTTAGACCTTGTCGACCAGGGGGTAGCATCCGTGGAGGAAGTGGACAAGGCGATCAGGGCGGGACCGGGAATCCGTTGGGCCATCATGGGGCCATACCTCACATACCATCTCGGGGGAGGGAAGGGCGGCATCGAGTACATCATGCGGCACATCGGCGTCAAGAAGGCTAAATGGCTTGAAACCGCCGCGACGTGGACCACGCAACCGGAGTCGGTTGTCCAGAAGGCGGTTGACGGCGTCGATGATATGGTGGGCGCAACCGCACTGGAGGAGCTTGAGGCAAAGAGGGACGAGTACCTGATTGCCCTGAACAAGTTACTCTGGGACGGAAAATCTGGTGTTTACTGATATCCAACTCGGATAAGAGTTAAGCATTAATACGCCACGTTTAGCACATGAAGGTTCTTGCCGAGGGAGAGGGCGAACGCCTCGCTTGGATGCATCCCGACGAGGCACGCAAATGGATGAGAGACAACAAGAAAAGGGCTCTCATTGACAGGCGGATGAGCATCGGAGAGGCCGTGAGACGTTTCACAAAAGACGGGGATTATTTTGCCATGGGCGGCTTCGGTCACGTCAGGGTGAGCATGAACGCCATCTACGAGATGATCAGGCAGGGGCGGAGGAGCCTCATCATGGCGGGAAAGACCAGCGTACACGACGTGGACATCCTCATCGGCGGAGGCGTGGTGGACAGGATAGACTGCGCCTACGCCCACGGCCACGAGCTCAGGGGCCTCTCCCCGTGCGGAAGGAGGGCCACGGAGTCAGGGCGGGTCAAGATCGTGGGGGAGCTGAGTAACGCCGCTTTCCAGTGGAGGTTCAAGGCAGCGGCCATGGGGCTGCCGTGGTACCCCACAAGAGTCATGATGGGCACCGACACGTTCCGGTACAGCTCGGCCATGATCGTCGAGGACCCGTTTACAGGAAGCCCCATCACGCTTCTCCCAGCGTGTTACCCAGATTTTGCCTTCATCCACGTCCACAGGTGCGACAGGTACGGGAACTGCCAGATAGATGGGACCACCATCGAGGATGTTGACCTGGCGAGGGCCGCCAAGAGGCTCATCATAACCACCGAGGAGCTGGTGGAGGACGAGGTGATAACCTCGGAGCCCGGTAGGACGGTTATTCCCCACTTCATAGTTGACGCTGTGGTGGAGTCCCCTTACTGCAGCCATCCCGGCAACATGCCGGGTCTATATTACAGCGACGAGGCGCATATGGCCGAGTGGCTACGCATCAGCAGGTCCGATGAGGGGGTCAAGGAGTACATGGATAGATACGTGTACGGCGTTGAGAACTTCGAGGAGTACTTGGGTCTGATTGGGGGCAAGGATAGGATGGAGTACCTGGCCAGACTGGAGCGGCTTGAGGTTCCCTTGGATGCCCCCTGGTCGAGGAGGGGAAAGTAATGTTGTATAATACAACCGAGCTTATGGCGTGCGTTGCCAGCAGGGTATTAGAGAACGAGAAATCCATCTTCGTGGGAACTGGCTTGCCCATCATAGCCACGATGCTGGCCCAGAGGCTTCACGCACCTGACCTGCTGGTGGTCTTCGAGGCGGGGGGAATTGGGCCCAAGCTGCCGACCATCCCAATAAGCGTGGGGGACAGCAGGACGTTCCATAGGGCGGTGATGGCTGCCAGCATGGACTATACCATGGGGATGGCCCAGGCGGGTCTCGTGGATTACGGGTTCCTAGGGGCAGCCCAGATAGACAAGTACGGAAACCTCAACACAACCGTGATCGGGGACCACGACGCCCCCAAGGTCAGGCTGCCGGGCAGCGGTGGGGCCAATGACCTGGGCAGCCTTTGTCACCAGACGATCACGTTGATGCGGCAGGACAGGCGTAGGTTCATGGAGAAGCTGGACTATCTCACCACACCGGGATACCTAACTGGCCCGGGCGCGAGGGAGGCAGCCGGTTTGCCGACTGAAACAGGGCCGTACAGGGTGATAACCCAGCTGGGGGTCATGGGCTTCGATGAGGAGACCAGGGAGATGAAGCTGCTCCAGGTTCACCCTGGGGTTACCGTTAATGATGTCATCGAGAACACCGGTTTTGATCTTCTCATAGGGGACGTGAGAGAGACCGATGCCCCCACAGAAGAGGAGTTAAGGCTTCTCAGGGAGGAGATCGACCCATCCGGCATTGTCCTTGGGAAGTAGCTAGTCCTTGTACCCCTTGGGAACGGGCACGGTCTTCCATAGCTCGATGAAGTCAACCGCGAACTGTATTGATTCCTCCATCGATGCTGCTGCCTCCTCTGGGTTAGCCTTCCGCGGGTCGCTGGTGGCGTACTGCCCGTTTCGGGTGATATCCTCCGTGTTTGGGGGCAGGCTGGCCATGAACACCTGTTGGACCAGCTCAAAATCCTCCCTGTCGGGGTCCATGTACTCCCTCAGCTGGTCTGGGATGATGACGCCGCTCTCCCAGTTTTCCAGCCGCCACATCTCCACGAGCTCGGGGAAGTAGTGGAGCGCGTACGCCGTCTCCCTGGGTCCGCTGTGGACCTCGAAGTTCCTGACCACCCGTTCCTTAATCTTCTTGGCCAGCTCCGTGTTTTTGGGGCCCTGGGGTGTGGCTATCATTACCTTGAACTTCCTCTTGG
>JAUWLH010000037.1 GCA_030613835.1 Candidatus Bathyarchaeota archaeon
AGTCTGTACAACAAGGACAAGCGGGCCGAGGAGATCCTGGGCAGCAAGGGCAGGATCAGGGTACTGGAGGTGCTCACAGAGAGCGGCGAGCTCAACATAAGCGAGGTTAGCCGCAGGACCGGGCTCAACTACACCAGCGTCGAGCGCCACCTCATGAAGCTGAAAACCATGGGGCTCCTCAACGAGAAGCGGTACGGCAAGATCCGAATATTTGAGGTGACCTTCCGCAGTTTCTCCGTCCACTTTGCGAGGGGACGACCAGTCCAGCTGAACATAAGCTAGCCAGTTCATTTCATATACCCAATTTACGCACTCCATCCTGAGGAATATCTTATGGATGAGATCGTTGTAATGGACGCGGCGCACGGGTACGTCGAGATGCTCAACAGGCTGGGAATTGATTACGTGATAAGCTCCCCCGGTTCAGAGTTCATACCCCTATGGGAGCACCTTGCACGTTACAACGCTGAGGGAAAGAAGCCCTTCTACGTGAACGTACGTCACGAGGGTGCCGCCCTCTCCATGGCAAAGGGGTATTACATGGCCACGGGCAAGGCGCAGGCGCTCATGACCCACGTGGTCACGGGTCTGCTCCATGGCGCGATGGAGCTGAAGGCGGCGTACACAGATCAGATCCCGCTCCTCCTGCTGGTGGGCCAAAACAGGACCCACGACGGAGAGGTACACGGAGGGACCCCGGGACCACACTACCTCAGCTTCACCGAGGTTGGCGGACAGGAACGGCTAGTCCAGTCCTACCTCAAGTGGGCCGACAGCCCAGAGACCAACGCCAACATCCTCAGCATGATACAGCGGGCCTACCAGATAGCCAACACTGACGTGAAGGGGCCAGTGATGATCAATCTGTCCCGTGAGCTCCTCTTCGAGCAGGTCAAAAAGATGAGAATACCTGAATCAATCCCGACCGAGGAGAGGATAACAACGGACCCCGCAGCGCTGGAAAAGCTCAGAGGCATGCTGGTCGGGGCTGAGAACCCCATAATCTACACCAGGTACCTCGGCAGGAACGAGTCAACCGTATACGAGTTGGTGAAACTGGCTGAAACCCTCGGGATACCCGTGTTCGAGCATCCAGGGTACATGAATTTCCCGACAAACCATCCATTACACATGGGAACCTCCTTCACCCCCTACCTGGGTGACATTGACCTCATACTCGTAATAGATAGCAGCTCCTGGCCGCCGTGGTACCCGCCCAATAGCATCAGGGACAAGACCAAGGCAAAGATCGTGTTCATTGACCCCGACCCCATCCAGCACAAGTACCCCGTGTACAGCTACCCCGCAGAGATGAGGATTAGGGCCGACTCAAGTATCGCTCTGATGCAGTTGAACCAGCTGCTATCCTCAGAGAAACTTGACGAGGATATGATCAAGGAGAGGAAGGATAGGTGGGCCAAGGAGCACGTGAGGATCCGCGAGAAGCAGAAAAAACGCGCGTTGAGCGTCAAGGGCTCGGACCCCATCGACCCCGTCTGGCTATGCTACTGCATCGATGAGGTAATCGACAGGGAAACGGCGATCGTGAACGAGACCATAACCCACGGCAGGCTGATCCACAGCTACATCGAAAGCAACAGAATCGAGCCCGGGACTAGGTTCGAGGCCACCGGGCCAGTAGCCCACACAGGGCTGGGACAGGGGATGGGTATCGCTCTAGGCGTCAAACTGGCCAAACCAGAGAAAACCGTGATCGCCCTTGAGGGAGACGGCACATTCAACTATAACCCAGTCCTCGCGGCATTCGGTGCCGCTCAGGAGTACCAGTTACCATTCCTGACCATAATCTACAACAACAGCTGCTACGCCGCCATGAAGGGCCACGCCAGATATTACCCGGACGGCCACTCGGTGACACAGAACAACTACTATGGCGTCGGATGCGGTCCAACACCTCACTATGCCAAGCTCATCGAGGCATTCGAGGGGCACTCAGAGACCGTCGAGAACCCATCGGAGGTAAAACGCGCCCTGCTTGAGGCAATGAAGGCGACCAGGGATGGGCAGGTAAGCCTTCTAGATGTCAGGTTGAGTAGATAGAATGGTGCTCCCGCCGGGATTCGAACCCGGGATCTCCGACTCGAGAGGCCGGAATCCTTGACCGGACTAGACGACAGGAGCGCGTACCGAAATATCCTAGCGCCTAAATAAAAAAGTGTTGGCGGTTAGGATGCTGTTTCTTCAACTATTTATCAACTACAAGTTCGTGGATGATTATTGAAGCGGATTCAATGTTGCATACCGTAAAATAACGTTGAGATATAGTACTAACGGGTAAAATGAGCGGAAAATATCGTTTCAATAACATCATCAATGTCAGGTACGAGCAGTTCGAAAAGCTTCCCAGGGATCTGATGAGTGACCCTGATGCGGTGTTCCTATGGGGTGACGAGTACTGGCACCATGTACCCCAGTTTGTGCTGAAGTATCTAGACGAGGTAGCCAACAGCTACGATCTGAACACTAGGACAAACTCTGAGGCCAAGCAGAACTGGTACGCCCACGATTACAGGGACGCGATCGCCGAGAAGCTTCTGGTCGAGGATGGTATCAAGCTAGACGATCCAAGGAAGCAGATAGGTACTTGTCATGGAGCCGCAGATGGTTTCGCATGCATCGCTGGGATATTCCTTGATCCAGGGGATGAGGTGTTAGTGGTGGACCCCCAGTTCACGTTTGCGTGGGGTCTACCTGACCTGCACAGAGCCAAGACCATATCTGTGCCTATTTCCGAAGAGGGTAATTGGAACATCTCCGAGGAGGATGTACCGGAGCTGCTTGAGCCAAAGATCAATGACAAGACCAAGATGATGATTATGTGCATGCCCGGGAACCCGACGGGTACCGTGTTCAGTGAAGACACAACGAGGGCTATCGGGGACATCCTGAGCGATCACGAGATCATCTACCTGGAGGACTCGGTTTATGAACGGCGCGTCTACGACGACAACAAATTCGTCTCCATGGGCTCGATTCCCTCAATGAAGGACTATGCCGTCTGCGTCCGCGGCTTCAGCAAGATATACAACGTGAGACCCTTCAGGACGGGTTACATCGTGGCTAACGAGGAGATCATCGACAAGGTGTGGCGGTGGCACATGCTGGGAGGCATCGACCCATCTAGCATATACATGAAGGTCTTGGCAAAGTGCCTCAGAAAGGAGATGAGCGAGCCGTTACCACCCAAGTGGCATGAGGACTATAAGCGGGAATGGGACGTAATGCGAAAATGGACCCACGAGGCGATAAATGACAATCCATGGCTCAGCTGCGCCATGCCCCAGGCAGGCACCTACCATTTCGTCAACACATCCAAGCTGGGCACAAGCGACGAGGTCTTCACTATTCTCAGGGACAAATACAAGGTATTGCTTACCCCCGGGACCTGGTACGGTCCACGAGGAGAAGGGTACATGCGCCTCTGCTACGCCGCAAACCTCCCCGGTGACACCAAGAACGGTGTGAACAGGTTCCTTGATGCAATCAATGAGATAGCCAAGAATAATGGTCTGAAAAAAACCAGTGCTCAATAACCCCCACCTATTATCTACAATAGACCCTGACAAGCTCTTGTATTTTCAAATAATTTCGGATCAGAGAATATTTTTTTAAAATACTTGACTGCTCGCTTGATACGTTTTTTATACAAATTGGTCACCGATAACCCATGATTAACATGGATCAGGACTGGGAACAGGTCTTCCCAATGCTCAAACACTGGGTGTTCTTTGACGCAGCAAATCAGATGATCCCGGGGCGGTTCTGGCTCGACGGGATGAAGGAGGTGTTATCAATTTACGAGCACGCCCCATATGGTCATGCGGACCACCCGTTCCTCACGACTGCCTTCCAGGAATGTATCAAGAGATCCGCCAAGCTCATTCATTCCGAGACCTCCGAGGTCACCAACATCTACAGGGTGATGACTGCCTCGAACCTCATCATCAACGATCTCATCAAGTGGGAGAAGGGCGACAACGTCGTATTCACTGACCTGGATTACCCCTCCCTGCCCTTCATCTTCAAGGGGCTGGCTGAGTCCAAGGCCGTGGAGCTGAGGCGTATCAATAACGTCAACGGCGAGATACTGATGTCCGATATGGATGACGCGATAGATGACAGGACCAAACTGGTGAGCCTCAACCAGACCATGTGCTGGTGCGGCTTCACCTATGATATGAGGGCTGTCAGCGATATCGCCCACGAGCACGGTGCCTACGTGCTCAACGACGCCATCCAGTCCGTTGGGGCCATTGATGTCGATGTGAAGAAGGACGACGTGGATTTCCTCTTGACCGGCAGTTATAAGTGGCAGTGTGGGCCGGAAGGTACCGGTATCTTCTACATGAAGCAGGAGCTCATCGAGAAGTTCGAGCCCGAGTTCAGGAACTATATCAGGATACAGTTGCCTGACGGTATCCCCTTCAGCCACAAGGACCACGACAACATGTCCAGCTGGGACCACCCGTTCCTGCCCAACGCCAACAAGTTCGACATGGGTGTCTGCGTAACGCCTCAACTGTTTGGGTGGAACGAGACCCTGAAGTTCTACGAGAAGGTCGGCATAAAGAACATCGATAAGAAGGTTAGAAGCAACGGCGACTACTGCGTTGACAGGCTCAACGAGATCGGCTGCAAGGTGCTCACCCCCGAGGACAAGAAGAACCGCCACGGCCTCATCATGTACACCACGGGGAGCTACGATCTGGACGCAGAGTCCTACAAGCGCTTCAACGCCGAGTGGACAGGTGAGAAACCCATCAAGCTGTGCCACAGGGGAATCGGGGGAGTAGTAGGTATCCGAATCAGTAACCACTTCTTCAACTCGAAGGAGGACATCGATTACCTGATCGATGCTCAGAAGAAGGTCCTAGACTCCCAGTAAAAAAAGGGGGTTAAGCTCCCCAAACCCTCTTGAAGAGTTTGAGGAAGTTCAGGCCAAGGATCTTCTTTATCTCTTGGTCTGAGTAGCCCCTGGCCACCAGACCCCTGGTGAAGTTGGGCATGTTCTCCATGAAGCCGTATCCCCAGTCCTTGTCCATGGGTGTGAAATAGTCCACGTCGATCCTGCCCGGGTTTTTGTAGATAAACGCCGCGCGCATCACCGTGTTGGGGAACTCTAAATCTGACCCGAATCCTGTGTGGTCCACTCCCACAATTTCCACGGTCTCGTCCAGCTGGTCCATGAGGTCGTCCGTGAGGTTACTCGGTCCCGCCTTCTTCGCGAAGAACGGCGTTACCCCGATGACCCCTCCCTTCTCTGCGCACGCTTGCATCATGTCATCGGGCTTGCCCCTCTGCTTGCTGTACGCGACGAAATCGCCCCAGAGGCTCGTTGCCCTGTTGGCCCACTCCGCGTACCCCCCTACCTTCTCGGGTGCGCTCCTCCTTGGGATGATGTGTGTGAAGCTGACAGGGGCCTTGCTCTGCTCGATGGCGTCCCAGCACGTTTGGTCCCCCGTGTGGCTGAGGTCGATGAGTATTCCTAGCTTGTTCATCCTCTCGACGACCTCCTCGCCGAACCATGACAGACCGCTGTCCCTCTTCTCCCGGCACCCGTCACCTACCTCGTTCTTCCAGTTGTACGTAAGTTGCATGGACCTCAAGCCATAGTCATAGGCTATGTCGAGGAGGTCAACGTCCCTCTCAAGGAACATGCTGTCCTGAGGTCCGTACATGATGCCGTGCTTGTCCTCCTTCTTTGCTTTCTCGATGTCGCTTGCCTTCTTTACCAGCAGAACCCTGTCCTTGTTCTTCTTTGCCCAGTGGTTGTGCTCGATGATCTCCTGGAGGGCTTCAGTAAACCTCCGCTGCATCCCCACCGTGAGGTTGCTGGCCGTGAGTCCCCCCTTGATGACATCGTCAAGCCACATGTCCTCGGTGACGTACTCGATGACGCTGACGATGCTGCTGTCGATGACTATGCTCTCCTTGTGGAGCGCCATCGCGTGTCCCAGCTCGTCCTTACTCAGGTCTAGATAACTTCTTGACAAATTAATCGAGATTAAACTGTTTTCATTGTATAATATTGTTCGCCAGGTAGAAGGCAAAAATAGCTTTGCCTATGCTGTTTCTAAGATACCTATAAAATAGAGACCACGGCTCTGTTCGTTGAAATGGGGCCAGTCATAGGTCAGCTTGAGCAAGTATCCCTCATCGGGTACGTGTCATCGGTGGACAAATCGAACGCCGAGGAAGAGGAGGCTATCACTTCTGAGCTGGTTGAGAGGCTCCTAGGTCAGTGGGAGAACGTCCAGGGCATCCAGGACGAGTGCCTTTACATGATGTGGACCTGGGACAACAGGTTTGATGGCACTGACAAGGAGGAGATGTTCATCGGTTTCCGGGTCAGCTACGAGTCGGAGGCCCCTAACGACATGGTCAAGAAGGTGATGCCCAAAGGAGGGTACGCGGTCTACAGTATGAACCCAGCCGAGATCGAGCCTGAGACGTGGGACCTGCTCTACAAAAATCTTTTCTCAAAGGAGTCAGGCTTGGAAGAGTCAGCGCCGTTCATGCTCCAGAGGCATATCAGCGATGATCAGGTGGACATCTACATCCCAGTAAAAGAAACGGAAGAGCACCCCGAATAGTTTTTCAGTAACTTGGGCTAACTCTGTTCTTCTATTCGTTTCCTGTATTCTTCCCTTGCACTCTCTAACTTTTCCGGATCTTTGATCATGTCGATGGTAGTGTACGCTAGCGCCTTCGCCCCGATTATCATTGCCTCGTGTGCCTGATCCGTGGCGGTCATCTCGGTTCCACTTGGGCTATGTAATGTTACCTCACCGATGTTTATGTAACCGCTCAGGGCTGGCATCTCTTAGCTGACGTTTCCGAAGTCAGTTGATGCCCCGCTCTGTATTGGTGTCTGCGCCTCCGGGTACTCCACCTTGTGCGGGATCTTGTTTGCATAAGTGTTGGCCACCTGGGTTACCTTGCTCGTAGCCCCTGTGGCCAACTCCGCGCCTTTGATGATGTCCTTGATTTTGCTGTATATCTCCTCTAGCATGGGCATAGATGGTGTCCTGACATAGAGATGCGCTGATGCGTAATCTGGTATGGTGTTGGGGCTGTCGCCGCTGTGCTTTATGATGACGTGGATTCTGATGTCCCTATTGATGTGCTGTCTCAGCGCGTTGATGCCTTGAAACGTGAGGATGATGCCTTCTAGACCGTTCACGCCCTTCTCAGGTGCCACTCCGGCATGGCTGCTCTAACCGTAGAACTCTACGAGGAAGCTCTCGCGGGCGTTGGTGGTGCTGTGGCTGCCCCAAGAAGGCCCTGCATGGACAGTCTTGTCAACCTCATGAAACTGGACGCTATACTCCTGTTCCACAGGAACATCCAGAAGGCTGGCAGTATGAATAAACTTTAGGGAATCACATGAACTCCCTGAATAGTTTCTCCATGTCCCTGCGAAGTGGCTGTTTTATCAACGTACCCTTTCTCAGGGCGGGGAAGTTCTCCCTGTACGGCGCTTCTTCTGACTTGTAGAAAACGCCGATGGGAATCTGGTCCCCCCACTGCTCTGCCCTGAGGTAAGCCAAACCCCAGTCTTCCGTGTTGTGACCTGTCTCCTCAAGTTTGAACACCCTGTCCCTGTAGAACTCGTAGGTATTCACCTTGTTCCAGCTGATGCACGGCTGCAGGACATCCACCAGGGCGAAGCCCTCATGGTCGATTGCCTGCTTGAGGACATCTTTGAAGTGGCTGAACTCTCCCACGTAGGCCCTGGAGACAAACGTTGCTCCCGCTGTTAATGCCTGTGTTAATGGGTTGATGGCCTTCTCCCAGCTACCTCTCGGGCTGGTCTTCGAGACGTACCCTTTCTTGCTCGTGGGGCTAGTCTGTCCCGTGGTGAGACCGTATATGAGGTTGTTGTGGATGATGTAAGTGATATCCACGTTCCTTCGAACCGCATGGGCGAAATGTCCCATCCCAATGTTGAACGCGTCCCCGTCCCCAGCGAAGCCGAGGACCGTCAGTTCGTGGTTCGCTAGTTTAATAGCTGTAGCAACTGGCAGGACTCTCCCGTGGATTGTGTGTATTCCGTTAACTCCAATATAGTCGGTGAACTTTCCGTGACATCCTATACCTGTGACAGCTACTGCCTCCCAGGGCTCGATATTCATCTCGTCTAAGGTCTGTTTCAAGACGTTAAGGATGGAGAAGTTACCGCAGCCGGGGCACCAAGTGTTGATCGCGGGCGTATCATACTTTTTGCTCATCGCAGCACCTCCTTGACTTTGGACACAATCTCGTCCGATGTCAGCGGTCTCCCGTCGTACTTGAGACCCACGTTGTTGAACTTGTAGCCCGTGTTCAGTTTGATCAGGGTTCCTAACGCTGCTGTCCTGTTGTTCTCGAAGAGCACCGTCTCCCCAGATAGGTATTCCATCAGTCCCTCTGGGAATGGCTCCATGATCCTGACCTGAACGTATCTGGCCTTGACCCCCTGATCCGATAGTAACCCGATAGCCTCTAAGGAGGACCCCTTTGTGGAGCCCCATCCCACCATGGTGATGTCTGGGTCATCTGATCCATAGGACTTGATGGGGGAGAGCTTACCTGTTGCCCTCTTGATGTGCTCTTCCTTCCTAAACCGCTTGTCCACCATGATACGAGCTGACTCGGACACGCTCGTGCTGAAGCCTCTCTCGGTGTGCTCGTTGCTGTTTGAAAGAATCAGCGCGTTTGGGGTACCGGGTATTATCCTCGGACTGACTCCGTCCTCGGTGAATCTGTACCTGAGGTACTCGTCTCCCTTCCATTTCCTTAGCAGGTTGCCCCTGATGATGTCGACCTTGGAGATATCGAACATCTCTACGGTCTCGTGGCTCTCGATGATCTCCTTATCTGTCAGTACGATGACTGGGATCTGGAACCTCTCTGCCAGGTTGAAAGCCTCTGCAGTGAGGTAGAAGCACTCCTCTGCATCTCCTGGGCTGAGGACGATCCTTTGGAACTCGCCGTGGGCCCCGTAGATCGCGAAGAGAAGGTCTCCTTGAGCGGAGTACGTTGCAAGCCCCGTGCTCGGCCCTGGCCTCTGGCCTAACATGATCACGACTGGGTTCTCCTGAATTGCCGCCATGCTCAGCGCCTCTGTCATGAGGCAGAACCCACCACCGGAGGTTGATGTCATTGACCTGACACCCGCGTACGAGGCACCCACGGTCATGCACATGGCCGATATCTCGCTCTCCGCCTGGATGACGACCGAGTCCGTCTCCTCGTCGTGCCCTGCGAAGTAGTGTAGAACTGGGCTGGCAGGCGTCATGGGGTAAGCCGCGAGGAAGTTACATCCCGCGGCTTGGGCGCCCAGGGCCACCGCCTCGTTTCCAGTAAGCCAAAGTCTCTCCGGCCTCTCACCCGCTTCTAGTGTACACTGGAAGCCGTGGTTGAACTCGATGACATTCTCCCAGCCCTTCCGGATGGCCTCGACGTTCATCGAGATAATCTTATCTCTGCCCTCAAATGTCTCGGCGATGAGTTCATTGAGGATATCAACGTCCAATCCGACGAGCGCTGCAACTGAGCCGAGGGCCACTGTGTTCCTCATGATCGTGGGGCCGCCGAGTTCCTTCACAACCTCACTCAGAGGAACTGGATAGTAGTTTATGTCCCCTCTGGAGAGCTCATCCGATAAGGCGTCTTTCTCGTCATAGATGATCCCTCCTCCCGGGTTGATCTCGTCCATGTGACGGAAAACGGATTCCCTGTTAAGGGCCACGACCAGGTCAAGTTTTCCGCTGTTCGAGAAAACCTTTCTGCTGGAGCCTCTCACCGTGTAAAAGTTGTGCCCACCTCTTATGAGACTGGGGTAATCAATGGCGCCATACGCGTAGAACCCGCCTCTCATCATTGCCTTACCTAGGAGCATCCCGCTCCTGCTTATTCCCTGACCCGCCTCGCCTCCGATGAGAACCGTGACGGTATCATCAATTAGACCGCTACACCTCATGTTAAATCACGAGAATTCTTGATATGATCAGAGTAACCTCGGTTTTTAACAGTTACCTAATGTTCAGCCTTGCTTGAAAACCTTTAAAACAACGCAGGTAGGCTCTGTTCTGTTAGGTGATTAAATGCCAACAGTTACAGTATCGGATGCATGTAACGGAGACGCTGTCTGCGTTGATATCTGCCCAATGAACGTATTTGACATGGTCGACGGTTTGTCCTCTCCAGAGAGGGCTGACGACTGTATCATGTGTATGGCGTGCGTCAACGCATGCCCGACCCAGGCAATCACAGTCGAGTAAAATCTCTCGACTTTTTTCTATTTTTAAATAAATTGATCAGCTACGCCTTACGGCGATAGCCCTGACTATGTCAGCGGTGTTCTCGCTCCAGTCCGCGACTGTCTCTATCGCGTCGAAGAACTCGTTCATGAGGATCAATGCCCCCATGCTGAACTCAGGGAACTCCTCTTTCGCGAAGTGGAACCTAACCTCGCCGTATAGGTCATCGATTGTCTCCTCAAGCATCTCAACCTCGTCAGCCAATTCCAATGCCTTTAATGGGCTTTTTGATAACGCATGGATGCTCTGCTTGAGCACATTAACGCAATCAACGTTTACCTTGGCCATGTTCAATGTGGCTGTTTTGATGGATTCCGGGGTTTTTTCGAACGGAATCGTCCTGAGTATCCTGCC
>JAUWLH010000249.1 GCA_030613835.1 Candidatus Bathyarchaeota archaeon
GGACCCAATAAAACCAGACCCGAGACTAGTCATCATGGGAAGCGGCTGGATAGCCCAGGCCGTGGCCCGTTACGCAACGGAGTGCAACTTCGAGGTAATCGTCGTGGACGATGCAGATTCTGCAAGAGCGGACTGGTTCCCTCGGGGAACCACCATCCTCACCGACAAGTACTCCGAGAGCCTTGAGCAGGTGGACATCAGACAGAGCGACTACGTCGCAATGCTCCACGGCGAGACAGGTTTCGAGTTAGCGGGCCTCAGGCACGCCGTGAAGGCAAAGCCGGCCTACATCGGCCTCCTCGGAAGCGGGAACAAGCGGAAGGAGCACGTCAAGCAGCTAATATCAGAGGGCTTCGACGCAGAAATCGTTGAAACAATAAAGGGACCCATAGGGAATGATATCTCCGCGGAGACACCTGAAGAGATAGGGATCAGTATAGTGGCCGAGCTCATCAACAAGAAGCGGGGCTAACCAACCATTTTATATATTTCATATACTTTATGCGAGCCTCAGTGGATGTAAAGCCGTACCGCAGGAACTGGATGATAGTCATGGCCGCTGTTCTATGCGGTATCGTGACATACCTGGTTTCAAGCCTCAGCACATTGAAGACAGGGGTACTATACGCCATAGGCACGGGATTGATCTTGGCTGGGTGGTCTGGCAGGATTTGGGTGTACGAGGAGAAACAGAAGAGAGCCATCCACTCGGGTAAAGCTTAGCGGACCCAGAGCTTCCTGATCCGGTCAAGGTCATCGGGGGTATCCAGATCGATGGTGGCCCAGATATCAGATTCCACGTAGATGTGCCTTGCCTTGTGGCGGTTCACCACGTCCTTCATGGTCTCATCGCCCCCCAGCTCCAGGAACTCGGCCAGTATCTTTCTCCTGAACAGAACAGGGTGCCCTCGTTTAGACTCGTAGATGGGGCTCACTAAGAGGGCATAATCGTTTTCATCTAATGCCTCAATCATCCTCGCCAGGAGTTCACGTTTGAACCCGAAAGTATCGCTGAGAACCATGAAGACCGCCTCGGTGTCATCTGGTAGAGCCCTCAAACCAGCCTGGAAGCTGGTGATCATCCCCCTCTCGTAATCAGGGTTGTGGACAGTTTTAACCCCCTGAGCCTCCACTAGCTCTCTGATGTCCTCTGGTCTGTGGCCTAGCACGACAACGGTGGGGATTGTTTTGAGTTTAGATAAGATATGGTCGAGGACTCTTTTGCCCCCGACCTCTAAAAGAAGCTTGTTAGAGCCCATTCGGCTGGACTTGCCCGCCGCCAGAACTATAGCTGCCAGCTTCAAGTCTGACGCCTAGGTTTGTAGCTTCTTAGCAGCTGACTGGACTGCATTAATGATGTTCACATATCCGGTACAGCGGCAGTAGTTACCCTTCAGGTATTCACGAATTTCGCCTTCGGTGGGACTTGGATTCTCCCTCAAGAGGGCCTTGGTGGTCATAATGAAGCCCGGTGTGCAGAAACCACACTGGATGGCTCCTTCCTCGATATAGGATTCCTGGACAGGGTCAAGGTCACCATCCGCAGCCACACCTTCTATGGTATCAACCTGTCTACCGTCGGCGTCAACCGCGAGGACCATGCAAGCCAAGACAGCCTCCCCGTCAAGGTGAACGGTGCACGCACCGCACTCGCCGATACCACAGCCATATTTCGTGCCAGTGAGGTACAGCTCGTCCCTGACAAGGTTGAGCAGGAGTTTGTTTGGTTCAACATCGAACTGACGTTTCCTACCGTTCACCGTGATCTCGATTTTCATTGTTCGAGGCTCCTTACTTTTTCTATTGACCTAGTCAATGCGTCTATCGCGAGGGCCTGGGATGCTTTCCTCCTGTACTCGGGAGGTGCTCTCCTCCAACTTTTTCTGGGCTCAACGCATGCCGCGATCAGATATAACGCCTCATCGAAGAGTTCCTGGGTGGGTTCTTGGCCAACCAGGATTGTCTCTGCCTGATATACCCTGGTCGGTGCGGGTGAGCAAGCCCCTAGAGTTACCCGACAGTAATCGATGTTTCCATCCTTGAGAGTCAGCACCACCGCGACGTTTACCGTGGCTATGTCGAAGTCGGTCCATCCTACTTTCTCGAATGCCATTCCTGCATTTTTTGGTTGAATGGGGACGGTCATTCCTGTGAGTAACTCACCTGGCTCCAGCTTGACCTCTCCCCTACCGTGGAAGAACTCCTCGAGGGTGTAGTCCTTGTTTCCCTCCTTGTTGTAGACGTGAACTATGGTATCCAACGCTAGGAGCGGTGTGGCCATGTCGGCGCTTGGGCTCGCGTTACAGATATTTCCACCGACAGTTCCCAGGTTCCTTATCTGAACAGAACCAACGGTCGCTGCTGCCTCGCTGAGAAGTGGAATTTTTTCCTTTATGAGTGGTGACAGTTCAATTGCCCGGAGTTTTGTGTTAGCCCCTATTTCTATGCCCTTTGAAGTCTCTTTGATACACGCGAGCTCTGGGATCTTTTTGATGTTGATGATGTGGGCAGCTTCTACTTTTCTCTGCTTCATGTGGGGGATCAAGTCAGTGCCCCCGGCCAGGATCTTGGCCTCGTCTCCGTATTTCTCAAGAAGCGCAGCTGCCTCTGCAAGGGTTGTGGGTGCGTGGTACTCGAATTCTATGGGTATGATGTGGGTGTTTACCTTGTTGATGCTCATTTTTAGTCCTCCTTCTCCTTCAGCGCCTCAAGAATTCTTATGGGTGTAATGGGTAACTGGAAGAATCGTACCCCTAGAGCGTTCTGAATAGCGTTAGCCACCGTCCCCGCGACAGGGTTAAGCGCACCTTCTCCGATGCCCTTGGCTCCAAATGGACCCGTTGGCTCATATGTGTCTGCGAAAAATACTGTGAGGTCATCTACATCGAGTAGGTCCTGAGTCGTGGGCACCGTATAATTGGCTATGGACCCGCGCTTTACTAGGTCACCCCTTTTGGGTGCGTAGGGCATATCCTCTAA
>JAUWLH010000127.1 GCA_030613835.1 Candidatus Bathyarchaeota archaeon
ATCGAGACTCTAGAGGCTCCATTGCCGCTTCTCATCACCGTCAGCAAGGATATCAATCAGCCAAGACTGGCAACACTGAGGGGACGCCTCAAGGCAAAGAAGGCTGAATTCAAGGAGATCACCAACGCCGATCTGCGACTACCCCCCGAGGAGATAGGTCTGGACGGCAGCTACACCCGTGTAGTCAAGATATTCGAGCCCGAGGTGCACCATGCAGGCGAGGTAGTACAGGGGACCACTGAGGAGCTCGTTGACGCGATCTTTGCCAAGCTACAGGAGTGCAAGGTGATCTAGATGAGCGCACCAGTTTACGTTGAAGACGGCTGCACCGGGTGCGGCCTGTGTGTCGCGGCCTGCCCCTTCGGGGCCATAGATATGGTGGACGGCGTCGCTGTGATAAACGAGGCGTGCAGGGCCTGCGGCGAGTGCGTCGATGCCTGCCCAGTCAGTGTCATATTCATGCGCGAGACCGAGGCAACGGTCTCTGAGGGCAAGGGAGTTATGGTCTACGCCGAGATGAGCAACGGGAGTCTCCACAAGGTTAGTTTCGAGCTCCTCGGGAAGGCGCGGGACCTGGCGGCACAGTTGATGGAGCCGGTCTACGCTGTCCGCGTGGGCTCGGGCGTAGAAGACGCGGCAAAACAACTTGTTGATAGGGGTGCGGACAAGGTTTTCGTCTACGACGACCCCGGCCTGGCACAGTTCAGGGACGACCCGTACAGTGACCTCCTGGCGGAGTGCTCCAACGAGGTGAACCCCAGCATATTCCTGGTGGGGGCCACAAGCATCGGCAGGAGCCTGGGGCCCAAGGTAGCCGCGAAGCTCAAGACGGGGCTCACCGCTGACTGCACCAGCCTGGACATCGACCCTGACTCAGGGTTACTCCAGCAGACCCGCCCTGCTTACGGGGGGAACATTATGGCCACCATCGAGACGACCAACAGCAGGCCCCAGATGGCCACAGTCCGGTACAAGATGTTCACGGAAGCAAAGCCGGTCGAGGCGCCCAAGGGCGAGATCATCAAGAAGCCAGTTGACATGGGCAAGCTAACCGACAGGGTCAAGATTCTGGGCTTCGAGAAGGCGGGCGAGCAGGTTAGCATAACCGACGCCGATATAATCGTCTCCGGCGGACTCGGCATGGGCGATCCCAGCGGCTTCGAGCTCATTCAAGAGCTGGCATCCGCATTAGGGGGCGCAGTAGGCGCAAGCCGTCCCACAATTGACGAGGGTTGGATCAATTACAGGCACCAGGTGGGCCTCAGCGGCAGGACTGTTCGTCCCACCGTTTACCTGGCGTGTGGTATCAGCGGAGCGGTCCAGCACCAGGCGGGCATGAAGACCAGCGACGTTATCATTGCCGTCAACAAGGACCCGGATGCGCCAATCTTCGGGATATCCAACTTGGGAGTGGTCGGGGACCTGTATGATGTGGTACCCGGTCTCGTAG
The DNA here is from genome assembly GCA_030613835.1 of Candidatus Bathyarchaeota archaeon. Lineage (GTDB taxonomy): Archaea > Thermoproteota > Bathyarchaeia > TCS64 > TCS64 > RBG-16-57-9. The sequence continues at coordinate 1,451 of JAUWLH010000127.1, forward strand.
AGAAGATCAAGGAGTACAGGAAAAATGCCTGAGTTCAACCAGATAACGCCCGAGATAAGGGCAAAACTGGAGAAGATCGTGGGAAAGGGCAACGTGTCCAGCCTGAAGGAGGACTTGGACAAGCACGCCATCGATGAAAGCCCGCTAGAGCCACACCCACCGACGCTGGTGGTGACGCCAGCCAACACCCAGGAGGTGCAGAGGGTCCTCAGACTAGCCAACGCCGAGTTGATCCCAGTCACGCCACAGGGCTGCAGAACAGGATTGAGCGGGGCATCTCACCCTATACATGGTGGAATTGCCCTCAGCCTGGAGGGAATGAACAGTATAATCGAGATAGACGAGGACAACCTGATGGCAACCGTTGAACCGGGAGTCCTGATCAACGATTTTCACGAGGCGACCGAGAAGCTGGGGCTCTACTACCCCCCTGACCCCGGCCAGGAGTCAGGCAGCATAGGGGGCAACATCTCCACCAACGCCGGCGGAATGCGCGCCATGAAGTACGGGGTCACCCGTGACTTCGTGAACGGGCTCGAGGTCGTACTTACTAGCGGCGAGGTCATCCAAGTAGGGGGCAAAAACGTCAAGGACAGCACGGGTTACAGCCTCATCGATCTCATCATCGGAAGCGAGGGGACACTGGGAGTCGTCACCAAGGCGATCCTAAGGCTGATACCCCAACCCAAGTTCACCTCACTGATCTACGCGCCGTTCACGTCAACAATGGACGCAGTGAACGCTGTCAGGGAGATAATCAAACAAAAAATCGTGCCATTCGGCCTGGAATACATGCCACAGCATGCTGTGCTCATGGCGGAGAAGCACCTGGAAAGAAAACTCCCCGACAACAGCCATCCCGCGTACCTCATAGTGGCAGTAGAGGCAAACAGCAAGGAGGAGCTTGATAGGCAACTGGAGACCGCCGGTGAGGCCTGTATCGAGATGGGGGCGGTTGACGCTTACATCGCGGACAACGCACAGCGCCAGAGCCAGATCTGGGAGGCAAGGAAATGCCTGTTCGACGCATATATGGCAACCTACATGCTGGATGAGGCGGACATCTGCATACCCCGAAGCATGATTCCTGATTATGTGGAGCGAGCGGAGGAGATAGGGGAGAAACACGGAGTGCTGCTGGTCCCGGTGGGACACGCGGGAGACGGGAACCTACACTACTTCATCATCAAGAAGGACGAGACCCCCGAGGAGGACTGGGATGAACTGATGGAGGCGGCGTTGAGCGACCTCATCGACCTCTCTCTTGAGATGGGAGGCACCTCCTCAGGCGAGCACGGGCTTGGCTACACCAAGAGGCATTACTTGGAACGAGAGGTAGGACCTGCCCAGGTAGAGTTGATGAAGGGGATAAAAGCCACGTTTGATCCCAATGGGATACTGAACCCTGACAAGGTCTGGGTCTAGTACTCTCTGTACATCTCTGCCAGCGGGTGCCCCTTGCAGTAGAGGCCGAACGCCTTGTACCAGCCGAAGGGGCTCCTGTGAGCATCGATTCCCTCTGCCTTGAGCCTCTCCTCCAGGTCTGACATGAATTTTTTCGCCCTCTTGGGGCTACCCAACTCGTGGCTCAGGTGTGCGTACGGGTGGAGGATCACGTTGTTGCACCCGATCCGCTCTGTGTCCACCTTGATGTTCTTGACGTACTCCTCGATGATCTCCTCCTCCCTGTTGACGTCCTTCTTCTCGTAGCACGTGAAGCAGACCAGGATGTTCTCGTACTCGCCCTCCTTGGGGTAGGCCGGGTGCTCCGCCACGGGGGTCTCCTTGAGGGTCTTGAAGCTGAACTCTGAGCAATGAAGCTGTAAAACACGCATACTTATCCCGATGAACTAATCTTAACGGGTTTTAAGAGATTCTACAATGATTAGATCTCTTTAGCAGCTGCCATGATCTTCTCGACCTGCGCCATGGTGAGTCTAGTCTTTAACGCTAGCTCCGATGGCTCGGAGTTTAACACCTTGGAGACAGTATCGTAGCCCGCCGACTTGAGCTTCTCCTCGGTGACCGCACCCACCCCACTGATCTTTGATACATCGACAACCTCAACGACAGGCTCGGGCTCCGGTTCAGGCTCCATCCTGGGTGCCGGTGCACGCCTCTCCCTCCTCGGCGGTCTCCTATCACGCCTCTCCCTGGGCCTGAAGACCTCGGGTGGTACTACCGCGCTCCCTTTGACGAGTGTGATGGTCATGGTGGAAACGTTCCTTATACCCCTGTCGTCCTCGATCTTCTCTGTGCCGATGGTGATCTCGGGCTTCTCCATGCCATTCATGTATCTGTTCCTAGTGATCTCGGCAACATCGACGGCAGTCGTGATTGACCTGCCCCTTGCCTTGATCTGGATGACCTCATTGTGGTTGAAAGTAGCGAGCGTAGCCATAACGTAGGCCATGGCAGGCTTCCTGCCGATGTAGATAGTGTTATCCCGGCTCATTGTCGGTCAGGATGATCTATTTTTTCTCAGCCATAAAAGTCCATCCCTTATTTTCATCGAAAATTTACCCAACTCAGGGGAAAAAAGCGTTGAACACATCTTATTTACCTTCAAAGACCACCCATTATTCATGACTAATAGTTTCTGGCCTGACGGCTACAAAGCATGCTTCAACCTAAGCTTTGACTACGATTCAAACAGCGCCCTCATGATGAGAGCACCCCTTGATATTGTAGCTCAGAGTCGTGGAAGATATGCGCCTAACGTAGCGATTCCCCGCATCCTTGATTTACTTGATGAATTGGAAATCAAAGCGACATTCTTCACACCAGGGTGGACAGTTGACCAGTTTACCGAGAGCTGTGAGGACATAGTTTCACGTGGCCATGAGATGGGAGCACACGGCTATCTTCATGAGAAACTTGGAGAGATAAGTCTGGAGAGCGAGAGGGGTGTCTTCCTGAAGGCCCTGGAGAGCTTCGAGAAGATAGGGGTAGAACCAACTGGTTTCAGGGCTCCTTATTGGCTCATCAGCGACAGGACTCTTAACCTGGTTCAGGAGCTGGGTTTCACCTATGACTCGAATTTCATGGATCAAGATATGCCATATATGCTAAGGTGGAGGGGTCAAGATACGGGACTCGTTGAGTTACCAGTAGAATGGTTAATGGATGATTGGCCTCATTTTGAAACGCATAGAATGAATCCCAAACAGGTGTGGAATATATGGAAACCTGAATGGGACGGAATCTACAGGCTTGGACGGTACTTCGGTTTAACATGTCATCCTCAATGTATTGGGAGAGTAAGCCGTCTTGGTATGCTTGAACGACTGCTGAGGGATGCTAAGGATAAGGGTGACGTCTGGTTCGCTACATGTGAAGAGGTTGCTCATTGGACTAGAAGGAAATTAACATAACTCTTCTGGCGCGCGCATCAGATTATTTTGTGTGCGCTTATTCGATGTAAGTACACTTTATACGAAGTCATCTCTCTATTCAATGTATGGCAATAGCATATGTATTACTAAACTCAGAACTAGGCAAAGGTTCTCAAGTAGAGTCATCATTAAAGGAAATAGCTGAAGTGAAGGAAGTTTACGGGGTCTATGGAGTTTATGATTTCATAGTAAAAATAGAAATGGAGACGATGTCTGAGCTTAAGGAAATAATCACAAACAAGATCAGACGAATAAGGGATATACGTTCTTCACTCACTTTGATCACAATTGATTAAACTGAACAAGCACATTCCTTATGACTTTTCTACGCGCGC
>JAUWLH010000239.1 GCA_030613835.1 Candidatus Bathyarchaeota archaeon
AAAACAGACATAATTCAGACAAAACATGGCTATGACCTAGGAAAAGGCGAAACCATCGACTCGGTTAGCCTCGAAAAAATAGTCAAAAACGAGCGTAGCGTCTACTTTGTAGACCAGAAAACCGTTTTTATGGCCGCCACAAGTGGCAAACACTTTTATAAACTAACTCCGACCGACGGCGCGCCCACGCTGGAGATCGATGGCATACGGATGCACAGGACCAAGGGAACGACGCCCGACAGGGATACACGGGACAAGCTGAAACTGCTCGGTCTGAGCTCGGGAGCCGTCCTCGATACCTGCATGGGCCTGGGCTACACGGCAATAGAGGCTCGAAGGAGGGGCGCGGACTGGGTCGTCACCGTTGAGTACAATCCAAACGTGCTACTGATATCGCTGATCAACCCGTGGTCCTCCAAGTTGTTCTCCTCGGGATCTATTCACAAGATCATCGGGGACAGTTTCAACGTTGTAGATGCCTTCCCCTCCCGGTTGTTCGATTACATCATCCATGACCCCCCGCGACACTCAAGTGCGGGCCACCTTTACGGTCAGGAGTTCTACCACAAGCTGGCAGATGTCATCAAGCCAGGGGGTAGGATGTTCCATTACACAGGCAAGCCAGGTTCCAAGTACCGGAAAGTGAACATACACGCAGGGATCAAAAAGAGGCTCGGGATCGCGGGGTTCGGGGACATCGAGTATCACCCTATTGTTTTGGGTTTCACCTGCACGAGGAGCACCGCTTAACCTAAATCCAGACGCGGTCAATACACATTGATCGCCAATGTCTGATGATAGAAAGCTGGCAACGGGCAAGATACCCAAGGACGTCCTGAAGAGGCTTGTATTCACGTGTCTCGGCGAGCCGAGTGACCGCGTGCTCAAGGGACCCAAGGTGGGAGAGGACGCTGCCCTCCTGAATATGGGGGATCGTATCATCATAGCGAAGGCGAACCCGATCACGGGCGCTGAGAACAAGATAGGGTGGCTCGCGGTTCACATTAATGCCAACGACGTGGCGGCGAGGGGCGGTAGACCCCTCTGGTATCTCAGCATAATCCTGCTGCCCGAAGGATCCCCTGAGAGCCTCCTTGAGACAATAATGAAGGAGCAGCACGAGGCGTGCTGCGCTCTGGGCATCAGCATCGTGGGCGGTCACACCGAGGTAGTCCCAGGTCTCCAGAGGGCCATCGTATCAGGTTTTATGCTGGGGGAGGTCTCCGCTGAATCAATGATCACAACGTACGGGGCCCAGATTGGGGATGATATCATCCTCACAAAGGGAATCGGGATCGAGGGAACTGGCATCTTGGCCTCTGATTTACGTCACAAGTTGGTCGATCATGTGAGCAAGGCGCAGCTTGACAGCGCGGTATTGTTCCTGGATCTGATCAGCGTCGTACCCGAGGCGCTTGAGGCGTCAAGGATTGGCGGCGTCCACTCCATGCACACCCCCACCGAGGGAGGGGTGCTTAACGGGCTTCATGAGATCTCTGAGGCATGCAAACTCGGGTTCACCGTTTACGAGGATGATATGCCCATCTATGACGAGACAAGGGCTATCTCCAATGTCTTGGATATTGACCCGCTGAAGCTGCTCAGCTCAGGGAGCCTCCTGATATGCGTGGACCCTGACAGATCCAAGGATATCCTCGGAGGCCTAGAGAAAATTGGGGTGAAGACCAAGGTGATAGGTAAGATAACGGAGGGCCCATGCGTCATCATCGACAGGGACGGCATTGAGAGGGCTGCCGGTGAGGTCCTTCAGGACGAGCTTTTCCGCATCCTTGAAAGCCAATAACCCAAGCCACTTTCACTTACCCCTCCACCATATATCAGTCAGAACGTACGAAATGCATAAATGCTAAACATTCGTCCAACTCATTGGGGCTTAGAATGGGCTATCAATCTGTATTCATAGACGAAGGTATCCTCGATATACATCACATACCCGATGTAATACTGCACAGGGACGCCGAGATGAAGAGACTGGGAGCCCTATTCGACCATATGGTGACAGCCCCGCAAGAGATGAGCCAGAAGGCCGTCATAATAGGCAACGTGGGAAGCGGCAAGACCGTCCTCGCCCAATCATATGGACGCGCACTGGAGGCAAGGGCAGAACGAAGAAAGGTCAACTTTCATTACATTCACATCAACTGCCGCGCGCGAAGGGGCAGCCTGTTCATGATACTGAGCCAGGTGGTGACACACATCAAGCCAGATTTCCCTGAACGGGGGTACTCGGCCAATGAATTGCTCGATATCCTGCGACAGATCCTCGACGAGGTGGACACCCAGGTACTTCTCTGCCTTGACGAGGTGGACGCTCTTATCGACAAAGAGGGAAGCGATGCCTTGTACTATCTCACTAGGTTCCACGAGACCACCCCAGACGAGCCTAGGAGGCTCAACCTCCTCTTCATCAGCAAGGACGCAGGGACGTTCAGGAAGCTGGACAGGAGCACCCTGAGTAGCCTCCAGAGGAACATCATACGGATGCCCGACTACGACAGGCTCCAGCTGACCGATATACTGGTATACCGAGTGGAGAGGGCCTTCCGCAGAGACGCCGTCCCAACTGAGGTCATAGACTTCATCAGCGACATAGCCTCAAAGGAGCAGGGTGACGCAAGGTACGCCATCAGCCTCCTCCACGGTGGTGGCTTGGAGGCCGACAGCGAGAGTTCACGTCAGCTAAAGCCAGAGCATGTCAGGAAGATAGCGGTGGGGCTCTTCGATATCACCGTGCCAGATGAGATCCGATACCTGAACAAGCACGAGAAGCTATCCCTGCTGAGCATCGCCAGGTTCTTCATGTCAAACACCTCATCAGAGGCCACCACGGGCGAGATCGAGGAGAGCTACCACTTGGTCTGCGAGGAGTACGGCGAGAAGAAGCGGGGCCACACTCAGTTCTGGAAGTATCTGAAGAAGCTCAACGACCTCGATTTCGTGACCATGGAGATGCACTCGTCCAGCCAGGGCAGGACCCAGCTAATCAGGCTTGACAAAATACCAGCAAAGACGCTGGAGAAAAACGTGGTGGGTCTGCTATGAGTCTGTACAACAAGGACAAGCGGGCCGAGGAGATCCTGGGCAGCAAGGGCAGG
>JAUWLH010000278.1 GCA_030613835.1 Candidatus Bathyarchaeota archaeon
TCAGCTCCATAGCTATGCCAATAGCTATCGCCATGATGATGGACATGGCCAGCTTTATCATGGCGAATCTTGTGCCAAGAACGCTTGCTGTTAGGGGCGGCGAGAGTAGTGTGATCCCCGGCCCAGCGAACAGGAATGTTATGGCGGGACCGAAGCCCGCACCCTTCTTCCATATCCCAGCGAACAGGGGTAGGACTGTGCAGCTGCATACCTCGATGATGAGTCCGCTTGTGGCAGCGAAGATATACGCAACGCCCTTCTTGGCGTTGTCCCCGCTGTCCCCCATGTAATTGAATATGGCTGATGTTGGGATTAGTACGTTGAATGCCCCTGAGAGGAAAAACGCGGGGACTAGGCACAGCATTACGTGCGCGGTCAGGTACTCGACTAGCGTATCGATACCAGAGGTCAGCATCTGGTTAATTAATTCCGTTACCATTGTCGTTCACTGTCTCGCCCCGCATATTTACGCGGAACCGATAAAGAATATCAATATATTATAATATTTAAATATTAGGATGGATGGGAGTTTAGAAGCAGATGACCTTGTCGGATTCCTTGACCCAAGTAGCCAGAATATTCATGGTACCGCGCTCGACACCATCAACAAGTTCCTCAGCCTTGAGTCCCCTAGCATCTATGCATGCACCACATATCTTGATCTCGACGCCCTTGTTAACCAGAACCTTGAGCATCTTCTCCATGTTGTAGTAGCCGTCAGGGGTCTTCTGCCCCTTCTTGGCAGCGGTCACTGAGTCCCCCATGAGGAAGAGGCGAACCTTCATCCCGATCTCCTCGGTGCTAGATGTGGAAGCGAGCCTGAACGCGTTCCAGGGCTTCTCGATGCCATAGGGCGCATCGTTAACGATTATTGTGAGTATCATACAGGGGAACGGCTAGGGAAGGTGAGGTATAACGGTTTCGAGTCAGCTCTTTCAAAACCTATATATGATTGCGTCGTATGGAGTAGTCACTGAAATAGGAGACAAATGACACATTGTCCAGGGCAACAAGGGACAAATGGCGTAGAAAAGAATGGTACGACATCATTCTTCCACGCTATTTCGGCGAGACCAAGGTGGGCGAGACCCCCAGTGACGACTCAGAAAAGGTCCAGGGGAGGGTCTTTGAGACCACTCTCGCGGCAATAACGGGCGACTTCAGTCAAGAGTATATGAAGATGTATTTCCAGGTCGATGAGATCGAGGGACACGTAGCCCGGACAGTTTTCAAAGGTCATGAATACCTCCGTGATTACCTCAGGAGTCTGGTTCGTAGGCGCAGCACTAAGGTAGACGGATTCTTCAGGGTATACACAAAGGACGGTTACAGGGTCAAGATCGTCGTTACCGCGATGACTCAGCGTAGGATCCAGACCAGCAAGGAGGTCGCCATCAGGAAGGTTATGGAGGGAATTGTCTTGGAGAAGGCCGAGAACCTGACCTACGACCAGTTGGCACACGAGATGGTTCTCGGGAAGCTGGCGTCCGATGTCTACAACGAGGCAAAGAACGTATGTGCTTTGCGCCACGTTGGTGTGAGAAAGAGCGAGCTTCTCGCCATTCCGAAGAACTAATTTCCCCAACTCTTATCCCGAGTTGTATCATATTTTCATTGATTGATTTGGCTAGAGAGGACTTTATTGGTACATGGCGTCTTGTCTCGGTGGAGACAAGGAAAGAGGACGGTAGCCTCCACAGGCGGGGCTCCAGGACGGGTTACATCATCTACAGTGCTGACGGGTATATGTCGGTGGCCTTCATGAAGGAGGGGCGCTCCGAGTTCGCCTCGGGGGATATCAGAGGCGGGACCGTCGAGGAGAAGGTGGAGGCGCTTAACGGCTACATCTCCTACAGTGGCAGGTACGAGGTGGCTGGAGACAGGATCTACCACAACATCGAGGTCAGCTTGTTCCCTAACTGGATAGGTGAAGAACAGGAAAGATACTATAGGTTTGAGAGGGGCACCCTGATCCTGAGTACGCCCCTACAACTTGTCGGTGGGATGATGTTGAGCTCCCACCTGGTTTGGGAGAGGGTTTAGTCTCTCCAGACTTTTTTGAAGAGCCTGAAGAAGTTCTCACCGATTATTCCCTTTACCTCTGGGTCAGAGTAGCCTCTGGCTACTAGCCCCTTTGTCAGGTTCGGCATGTATCGCAGCCAACCATACCCCCAGTCCTTGTCCAGGGCCGGGAAGTAGGTCACGTCAACGTTCTCTGGGTGCTGGCTGATGTAAGCCATCCTGTCCAGGGTGCTGTTAAAGTCCACGTCGCTGCCAAAGCCCACGTGTTTGGATCCCACAAGGTCGGCGGTGTAATCGATCTGGTCGAGGATATCATCGGTAAGGGTACTTTTACCTGCCTTCTTGGCGAAGAACGGGGTGATTCCTATGACGCCTCTCTTCTCGGCGCAAGCTTGTATCTGATCATCGGTTTTTGAGCGGCTCGCTGTGTACTCAAACCAGCCCCCGTAGAAAGTGTACTTGTTGTTCCATTTGGCAAAGTCGCTGAGCTCCTTGGGGTTGTTTGCCCTTGGTAGCGTGTGAGTGAAACTCACCGGGTCCTTGCTGTGCTCGATGGCGTCGTCGCTGCTGGGATCCCCTGTGTGGCTCAGGTCGATGAGAACTCCCTGCCTGTTCATCTCCTCGACAAGGTCGAG
>JAUWLH010000075.1 GCA_030613835.1 Candidatus Bathyarchaeota archaeon
CTTTACTCATGGAGATGTCCATTTTCTCGCCGTCAATGCCGCTTAGAGGGTCGAAAACGTAGCCGTTCTTTATGATTATGTCCTTCACTTTGCTGCCTCCTTGAGCCCTTCGAGAATCATGTCCAGAATGTGTTCGTCAGAGTAAACCCCCTCAGGTGGATCCACGAGTTTCGACAGTCTAAGGGCAATGCCGTCCATCCTGTAAGCCGTTCCACCCGCCTCCACTCCCGCTGTCGCAACCGGGATAACGATCTTGCTGAGCATCGTTGTCGGCGTTATCTTCTGTTCCAGTGTAATCACCGGAATCTTGGCCAGATGCCTTGCAGCATCTGCTGGGAAGGTGGCCCCTGGGTCTGATGCTATTATTATCGCTGCGTCAACCTCTCCCGAAGCCAGAAGGTCGACGGCTGTGAACTCGCCTGGGTTGTATCGTGGATATCCCTTGCTGAAATCAACTGCGTAGGGATAACCCGTCTGCCATGTTGCCACGGTGTTTGCGCCCGCGACGTTATAGTGTCCTCTCATGGGTGTCAGTACGAACTTTGTCTTACGGTTAAGCTCGGCCACGAGGCCAACGGCTGCGTCTATATTCATGTGCCGTCCCTCGCTCTGGGTCAAGCCCAAACCGAAGAACACAACACCGTATTTTGCCTCAGCCATCTCGGCTGCAAGAGCCTTGATGTCCTCCATTTTGACCCCTGCGACTTCAGCTGCTTCTAGCTCCTCCCCCCTGACTATCGCCCTCAGGGTCTGGAGTAGCTCGTAGTCACCGTTTGGCTCAACCTGTACGAACTTGTCAGCGAACCTAGCAGTTCCCGTCTTCCTTACATCAACTGCAATGACTTTCCTGCCCTTTCTTCCCTCAATGTACATCCCTTTAGGCATGACAGAGTATCGGGTGATATGTCTCAGGTGGGCCTCCGTTGGGTTTGCGCCCCAGAAAACTACGAGATCGGCCCTGTTCATGATGTCGCCCAGCGATGCCTTGGACTCTCCGACCTGCTGTAGGGCTAGAATTGTTGGTCCATGGCAGACTGATGACGTGTTGTCCACTATCCCACCTGTTACCTCCGCTATCTCGATGGCCTTACTTATGGCTCCGCACTCGGTGGAGCTGAGCCCATAAATTAGCGGGCGTGTTGCTTTGGATAGAATCTCCACTGCCGCTTGAACTGATTCCTCGACAGACCTCGGTTCGTTATCAATAGTAGCTGATGTAACCCTGTGCATACCATGATTCAGGAACTTTGACCTTGAAACGGCGCACGCATTTTTGAGCCCAGTAATATGCCCGTCCTCGATGGAGACCTCCAGGTCGTCACATAGACAGCCACAGAAAGGGCACACGATATCTGTTTGCTCCAATTAACCATCCTCCTTGAGTGCCTCAACGATCTCCTCCAAGGTAGGCACATCTCCTTTCCCTTGTGTAATAGTCGCGTTGATTCCCTTCATCAAAGGCATCCCAGTGCTCCCCGTTCCAGACGCATATACTTGGTTGGCCCACGGACCATACGGGAAAAACACTAAACCTGAGTCAAGGTTCTTGTCGGGAACCCAGTTAACGGTAACATTTCCATGTGTCGTTGTGATCACAACGCGGTCCTTGTCATTGATTCCAAGGGTCTCAGCGTCGTCAGGGCTTAACATTACATGGTTGACGCTGTCGATGTAGCTATCGGAGGGCTTTCCAGCCTCTAGCCCGATACCCTGTTTAGCAGTTCTCCCTGAGATGAGAGTGACCTCAATCTTTGTTATCGAAGGAACCCCCTATACACACGAGCTCTTGATAATCTCGTTATTTATACTGCCGTGTGTAAAGGTGGCGCCAGTCTCCGCGCATGTGAGTGTTATGGCTGCAGGGGCGAACAGGGCAGGGTCTATCTTCGTGAAATCAAAGTCAACTGCCTTGTAAATCTCGTAGCTGGATTTTCCATAGTCCTTGCAGTTAGTGCTCGGGGCCTTCTTAGCTATCTCCCTGAGAACATCCTCAGACTCATCAACCACGTAGCTGGTGACTCCGCCATAGGTCAAGGCGTCCTCCGCCCTACCCATGGCAACACCCACGTCAGGGTGAACCGGCATGACAGGTGCGTATCCTGCCCCATACATGACCTTCTTTGGGTCAAGGCCAAGAATGTCCAGCCTGAACAGTCCTGTCTCAACTATTCTCCCTGAAATCTGAACCATACCCGCCATGCTTGTTGTTGATGTTAGAACCATGGTGACGTTCTCGGGCTCAACGTTTGCCCTTTCAGCGATATAGTAGGCCGCGGAGTCAGGTGGGATCTCCTCCGTTTCCATGAGAAGAACCGCCACATCTGATTCGTCCCTGTACTCAATCTTTTTGAAAACCGCTTTTGGCTTGTTCGCCAGCGCTCTAGCAGGACCAGACCCATCGGCCGTGTACCCCTCTGGCTTGATTCTCCATCCCGCCAACTGGGCGCCGAAAAGGGCTACCGCTGGATGATCTGTGGATACGACCACTGAGGGTAGCTGTAATCCTCCGAAATCAGCGTACTGCAACTCAACCTTCCCTAATCCTCCCATTGCTATGCGGGTTACCATGAGTCCTGCGTCGTATCCTCCGTGGGCCTCAACCCCCGTATCGATTACCGTTGCCCCTGAAGGGAGCTTTGTGACCCCGACCCTGTAGTACTCCGAGTTGTCGATGAGCTTCTTAGCCAAGCTATTTGCGAGTGTATTGATACTCAACATTTTCAGAACAATCTAAATCTGTTTATGTTATCTATACCTTTTACGGTCTATGACTGAAATAACAGAAAACCTTAGTTCGTTTGACGTTACTTGTCCAGATAGTCGACGACGAGTCCTTCTTGAGTTAAAATGTACTTGGTTTCATCTTTCTCATTTGCTTCTTCGACACAGAAGCCATCAATCAATACCCTGATGTGCCAGCCAACGTTTTTCTCGTTAATCCCAGTATCCTCTGAAATGGTTTCAATTACATCGTTTCCTTCCTTCAGCGACCTGAGGATATCCCTGCGGATCGGGTTGTTGATAGCCCTCAAGTACCTTCTATGCCGATCCTTCGTCTCCTCCATGGAGTCCCCGATCGTTCTGCTGGGCAAATCAGACATAATAACCAGTGATGTCTATAGGGTGTCTTCGATAAAACAGTGATGAGTGAAATGCTATTTGATCAATGGTGATGCGATGATCTGTTTGATAGCCAGCTGTTTAACGGGGTCAGTTACCAGTTCTGCCGCCGGATGAACCGTGTCCAGAACCATCGAAGTGTCTATTCCCTTCTTCCCGCCCGCGACTGCGATGAACTCTCCCTCGACCAGCCCCCTCTGTTTAGCTATTGCGGCAACTTCAAGCGCTGTTTTGACCCCCGGCCCGAACATAAGAAGTGTCTCATTCATCTCACGCAGGTCTTGTATCACCAGGTCAGCGTTCTCGATAGGGGCCATCTTGAGTTTCTTCATCTTTTTCTTTATATCATCGCTGTAAGAGAACTCCGTGATACTGATAACATGCATTCCCTTTCCCACGGCCTCCGCGATCCTCAAGGCTGTTTTTCCTCCCCTGCTCGCGACAACTATCTTTGATATTCCTCGCGCCTCTGCAGTCTTCATTAAACTCTCAGTTGTATCAATTTCCGGAGTCAAGAACCATCGAGTAACGATATTAGTAATATGGCTTTAACTTTTTCCTGTGGTTATCTCTGTCTATTTGATCAGATATACTCCGATTGGCCCGTATTTTGTTCATTTTACGTCATTGAAAATTAAATAAATGGGTATGTATATAGAATACATAGAAGTGGTCCTGATTGAGCAAAGAATACAGCGAGTTCTGCACGCTCCCATGCAAAGTGCTGATGAACAAAGCCCCACCTATCGCGCAAGCTTCAGAGAACATAGCCGCTCTCACCAACAGGCTGCTTGATATTGACTACAAGGTCGTCGTTGTCTACGAGGACGCCGAGCCCATCGGCCTCGTTACCCTGAAAGATATCATGAAATGGCTTGTAAGGTCCGAGAACAAGGGGGATGCTCTCCTCAAGGACCTCGTCACAGTCCCATTGATCATGGTAGGCTTAGATTCACCTCTACAAGAAGCACTGGACCTCATGGACAAATACGACATTAAAACAATCGGGGTACACGAAGACAAGATCCTAAAGGGGCTTCTAACACAGAACAGTGTCCGGGAGATGTGTGAGCTGTACCCTCATTACCTAAGGCAGTATATAGTCACCTGATTCACGGTCTCCACCCTGAGAGTAATAACAGAAACAACGATGCAGCCGCAAGGTCGGCTGTTGTCCCAGGGTTTAATGAACCGTTTTCCTCTCTTAGCTCATCATCAAGCTCCTGAATCATATTCATGCCAACCTCGGTAGACACTCCCCCAGCTTGAATGATCTCATTGGCTTTTTCACTCACCGCTACTGCATCCTCCGTTCCCTTCTTCCTCAGGATAAGTGAGTCAGGGTGTTCTGAGAGGATCTTGAGGAAAGTATCAACCGTTACCTCGTTGATATTAGCACCTTCATCAAGCCTCTTTCTGAGGAACGGGTACCCCTCGGTAAACGTGACATTGAAGCATGTGACCCACTCATTGCAGATAGCGTCTCTTGCCTGGCATTCATTGAAGATGTCCAGCGGGGTCAAACCCTCATCTAGTATCCTGTCGAGGGATGAGGTGTCCTTTACATCAAGCTGATCAACAGGTCCCAGGTTCTCTTCCGACATCGCCTCGTCAATAGCCCTGTAAATGTTCACCGAGTCAAGTGGCGTCGCTCCACTGATGACTTCATTAAGGGCACTTCTCAGCTCGTCAAGATCAACTATCCCTTCCTTCATCACTGACCCTGCTGCCGCTGCTAACGGGGAGAAGAGAAGAATGATGCCGAGGTGAACGTTTCCACCCCTCTGCCATTCCATCATGTCTTTCACTGAAGCGAGGATGCTTTCCCCAACACCCAACTCAGCCCATCCTCTATCTTGCTCAATTCTTTGTCCTTTTTCAGCAAGATCCTGCATTCTCGAACCCAATGCGACGCTGCCAGCTAGGAAATGCTCATATTTTGTATCAGGGAAATCCCTCAACCGGTGTACATTTCCGGGTTTTGGGTAGGCCGAGACCTCCAGGAGGGCGGCAAGAGAGGCGCATCTTCCAACAATGTCTCCGATCCTAGCTGTCATTTGGGTTCACTCTCTACTCCGTTAATTATCTTATAAGGGTCTACAATTAACGGTATAACGTCATGGGTCACTGGACAAGCTTCATTGAGGGAGACTACATCCAGACCAGTGACGGCATGTTCTTTGCCGTTAAAGGCAGCAGTCACCCTGAGGGGCTCGTGGTTGGAATCCTTCGGTACCTCCCTGATCCACACGGTGACCGAGCGTTAGACGGTGTGAAGTACAAGCGGGTCTATGACATCGGCTCCACGACTGATTATCTGAGGAAGAAACACCCTGAATACATCAATTACCTTCACCGGTTAGGAACCAAGCTACAATCAATCCCAGTCAGCAAAATAGCCCAATATTATGAACCCCGGGAGCGGCTTCATGGGATACTCGCTAACCCTGAGTCCAAGGTCGAGCGCGTCCTTGCTGATTTCGTGAACGTTTTATCAGAGGCAAGCGGAGTCTCCATTGATCGTTTCGGGGTATCAGGGTCATTACTGATAGGTCTTCAGACAGAGAGCTCCGATATTGATATCAATGTCTACGGTCAGGACGAGGCGCGTGGGGTCTACAATGCATTAGTTGAGATAAGGGAGACACTAGATTGGGTCAAACCACTTGAAGGGGAATTATTTGATACCGTTTTACGATCCCGATGGGACGATACCGACTTATCTCTCGACCTTTTCTCTAAGATAGAATCATCGAAAGTGCTACATGGGTTGGTTCATGATAAGGAGTATTTTGTGAGGTTACTAATCACAGATGACGACTCTGTCTCAAAACCTATCCAACGGGCAACCATCAAGGCAAGAGTCATCGATGCTTCGAGATCAATCTTCAATCCATGTACCTACGGGGTAACCCAGGTATCGAGTAATACTGACGACCTCAAGGTCAGTGAACTCAAGAGCTATCGAGGGAAGTTCACAGAACAAGCCCACGAGGGCGAGATGGTGGAAGCGCGGGGCACCATTGAGAAAGTCCATGGAGAAGATGGCGTATATTACCGTCTAACACTGGGAGACCGTGGAGACTACCTACTGCCCCTCGATACCAAAGATAATTATTAGTAAACCCATTACGTTTCATATTCACCCCCTGTTGATGTAGATGAACGAGATCCAAGTAATCGATTCACTGGAAAGGCTAGGTTTCCCCGAGAACTGCATAGTCGAGACAATATTAGTCACGAGAAACCAGGATGGAAGCTTCAACGCAGCCCCCATGGGTGTCACACGAAATGGCGCAACACTGATTGTACGGCCCTTTAAAAGCACCCAGACATTCAGGAATCTTTCACTTGGAGAATCAGCATCAATCAATCTGAGTGATAATCCTCATCTTTTCTTGGCAACCGCGTTCAAAGAGGACATAGAGGACCAACCAAAAGTTGATGATACGGGGTTGGAGGGCGCTGATGCTACAATCTATTCGGAGACTGGAGTAATGTTTAATGAATCCGAACTCCGTGCATCATTTTCTCTTACACCACGGGAAGTAGAGATTAAGTCGTCTTACCCAACTGTTTTCAGCAGAGGCCGATCCGAGGCGATAGAGGCTATTATTCACGCCACGAGAATCCAAGTATTCAATGATGAACACCGTGACTCCGAGGTACAGAAATTTAAAGACAAGGTGAAGGATAACCTAGATGTGATTAAGAGAGTTTCCGCTGAAGGGTCACAGGAATATATTGTGGCTGACAAGCTCCTGTCCTTAATAACGAAATGGGGTGTATCGATGTGAGATTACGTATCAGTACACCTTCCCGGCTACATTTCGGTATAATAGACATGCGTGGAGACATCGGTCGGTTGCATGGAAGCGCAGGAGTGGCGATCGAGGCCCCTCGATTGATACTTGAGGTAGAGGAAGCCGGTGAAACAATGGTTACAGGTGCCCGATCAGGTAGAGCTCACAGTATTATCAAAAATATCCTATGTGCCCACGAAATTAAAAGGGGTGTTCGCCTCGACATCCAGAGCGACATTCCTGAACACATGGGCTTCGGTTCAGGCACACAACTGACTATTGCGTTGGGGACGGCACTCAACACCATATTCGATCTAGGAATGACGTATGAT
>JAUWLH010000045.1 GCA_030613835.1 Candidatus Bathyarchaeota archaeon
AGCGGGAAAGGCAGGTTCATGCCACTTGAGTATCGCGAGTCGGAGGAGCTTCCAGACGAGGAGTATCCGCTGATTCTCACAACGGACAGAAGTCTGTACCACTACCACACAGGCACCATGACCCGGAAGGTGGGGGGATTGAACGTACTTCACGAGGAGGAGTTGTTGAAGATCAACCCTGAGGACTCGGTCAAGTACGGTTTCAAGGACGGGGAGTTGGTCCAGGTCTCCTCCAGGCGAGGTAAGTTAAGGGTCAAGGTTGACGTGACTGATATATGCCCGCCGGGGGTGGTCTCGATGACGTTCCATTTCTTCGAGTCGCCCACCAACGAGTTAACCAACGCCGCCCTGGACCCGTTAGCTAAGATACCTGAGACAAAGGTCTGCGCCGTTAAAGTATCCAAGATTGTGGAGTGAGGCTTCGGTCTCCAACTACTCTTTTTCAATTCTCGACCTACAATCATCAAGTAGATTTTGGACGGTTTCCGAATCCCCCACCGCTAGGGCCTTCTCCAGGTGGGGGATCGCCTCAGAGAACATCCCCAATTTGTACAATACCATGCCTTTCATGTGGTTGCTGATAGGGTTCTCGGGGTCGATCTCCAACGCCTTATCAAACCACTCACCAGCCGAGGCGAGGTCATCAAGGACGTAGTCCACCTGTCCCCTCATGATAAAGTTGACATCCCCCGGCTGCAACTCCATACACTTCTCGATGACGGGAATCGCCTCCTCGTTTCTCTGAAGCATCATGAGGTTTGTCGCCTTGAGTTGCCAGAATATGACGTTGCTGGGGTCGTACTCGATGGCTTTGTCAACGGTGACCAGCGCCTCCTCCATCATACCAAGGGCTGTCTGTGCCTGTGATAGGAAGTTGAGTATGTTCACGTCCCCTGGCTTCTTCTTGGATGCCTGCTGGAACCTTTTGAGCGCCTTCTCGTACTCCTTCTTCTTTAGGTGGTCGATGCCATTAATGGTCAGGGTCTCGGCAGACTTCAAGAAAGCCATGTCATTGATATCACCTAAGCCAGTTTAATAGTATTCAGTCACCCCCTACCCCCGTAAAACTCGATGGATATAAATGAGGTACAGCCACAACACCCCCATGGAAAAAGATAGTTTCAATCCCTGTGGTATTGTCTGCAGCGACTGCGAGTGGTACAAGGGAGAAAAGAAGCCTCAGTGTCCAGGCTGCACAGCGGTGGAAGGAAAGCCCTTCTGGGGGTCCTGTTTGACATACGCCTGCGCCAAGGAGCACGGAGTGGAGCACTGCGGATTGTGCAGGGAGTTCCCGTGCAAGGAGTTCATGGAGCGGTTTGACCCCAGCAAGGGCCCGGCCAACTCGTTGATGAGGGCAGGCCTGCTTGCCTACAGGGCCAAGCACAGCGACAAGGCGACAGTAGAGGTCCTCAGGAAGGCCGAGGATTACAAGCCGCCTGCGAGTTAAGCTATGGGGAGACCCTAGATATCAAGGAGATAAGGGGAAAAGCATCTTGGCTGTTTAAACCCGAGTCGCTGACCGGAAGCCAGGATAATTATCACAACTACATTACCAGCTGGGACGCGACGAGGCTTAGAAAGAAGATAGCAACAGTCCATCCGGTTGGCTAGGACTCGTCCAGCTCCTTTCTGAGCAACACGGGATATAGCACGGCGAGGACGAGGGTGAGACCCGTACCGATGTAGGCGGGGGAGTCAAGGCTCACGTTGTCCATCAGGCTCCCTCCAATCAGAGGCGAGACCGCGCCTCCCGCGTTCATAGATATCATCCTGAGGCTGTTGGTCGTTGACTGCTCGTCCTCGGAGACGCTCCTCAGGAAAGCGCTTGTGATTATTGGGTCAGACATAAACCTTGTCCCCATCCTCAGTACGTAGAAGAACGACAGTAGGCCAAAGTTGGGGCTCAGCGGCATCAACAGGAAGAACACCGCTGAGAGGGATAGACCAAAGGCAGTGCTTCTCATGTTCCCCAGCCTCTTGGCCACCGCCGCGGCCGCTCCCTTGGAGACGGCCATGGAGAGGTTGCTCACGAAGAATAATAGTCCCAGGCCAGACGAGTCGACGCCGTACTTCTGGTTCACGTAGAACGGGAAGAGGCTGAACAGCAACCCGCCAGCGATGTTCCCGAATAGGGTGAGGGCGCTGAACTTGATCACAGGCCGCCAGGACTTGAGCTTGAACTGAAAGCCCTCGGACAGGGTCTCCTTGTAGCCCCTCATAGCTGTAAGGTAGAAGACGTACTGGGCCACGAACAGGATCCCAGCCCCCATCATCACCCATCTGTACGATGACACATCGCTCAATAGGTACCTTCCCATGAGCATTGCGGGGACGTACCCGACCAGGCTCCCCAAGCTCATTGACATGATGTTCAGTAACCCGTAGAGGCCGAAAGCCTTCTCCATATCGTCCTTGGCGAAGAAGCTTGAGTAGAGGGGCGCGAACATGCTGAAGCAGGCGTTCCCCGCCCCGATGAACAGGAACGCTAACTGGAAGTAAACCAGGGTTCTTGAGGTCAAAAGGAGACCCATGCCGGACATCATTAGCGCTAAGCTTACGAGCATCATCCTCTTCTTCCCGTACCTGTCGGCCAGGATGCCGCCGGGAATGGATAGCAGGCTACAGCTGAGTGCGTTCACCATGAATATGGCGCCCAACTGCTGGCCGTTGAACCCGAGGGCTACAAGATAGAGCTGCAGGACCGCGTTGATGACCCCGTTTGAGAACCCGTTGACCAGTGCCCCGGCCAAGAAGACCTTGGCATTATCGGTGACAACGTCTGGGACAACGGACTCCATAAGCCCGTCGAGTTTTCCTTTGATGCCCGGTCTGGTCGGTACTGTCTCGGCCTGCAGTTACCGTCACCTAGTTGTATGGCACGAATCTCTTGTAGAACCGCAAGACACGGTCCAGAGTCTCCTCAGTAGTGACTTCTTTTCCTTCCTCCGCCTCGATTACCTCGCGGATGTCCTCGATATTTTTCAGGTTGATGTTACTTATCATCATGTTTCTCAAGCGTCTGAGACAGTTTTCCATTAATAAAGCGGACTCAAGTTTCATAATCAACTGAAGTAGTCACAAGATGTGAGTACGCCACGTGTTTTAGCTTTAAAAGGCTCAAGGACAGGGTTTCATTTAGTGAATAGCCTTGGCAAACGAATACAGGGTAAACCGTGAGACAGTGAAGCTCAGCAGGCTGGATGGCGACCTATACGTCGAGAGAGGAATCGTTGACGCCTCGGAGAGTGGTCTGGTTGTAAGTGGAGTCATCCGCTGTGACGGGGACTGCGAGTTCACGGGAGACATAGAAGCCCAGAGCATCGTGTCCAGAAAAGGGGACGTGCAGGTCATGGGCTCCGTCAAGGCGGAGTCTATCGATATCAAGAACGGCAGTCTGTGGGTCAAGGACTCTATTAGAGCGGATAGGGTCAGGGTCACCAAGAGGCTGGAATTCGGAGCATCGATGGACGCGGACACCATTAAGGTGGGCAGCAGGCTGGTCGCCCTAGGGGACTGCAGGGCATCAAGGATCACAGTTGGAGGCACTTTCAAAGCAGAACGTCTGGTCAATGTGGATCATATTGATGTTGGTGGCTCACTTAGAATAGAGGGCGAGACCATCTCACGGATTATAGATGTTGGCGGCACATTCAATGCGATGGGACCCTTAACTGCCGAGGAGGTCGATGTTGGCGGTACCTTCAAGGCAGAGGCACCTGTCCAGCTCGTCAGCATAAAGGTAGGTGGAACAGTAAGCCTCGAAGGCGGCAAAGTCGAGAAGGTAATCGATGTCGGGGGCACGCTCAACGTCGAGGAGCACATAGAGTTCGGCGAGATCGATGTCGGTGGCACCGTGAGGCTCAGGAACGGCGGATCGGGCGGAACCATCGATGTAGGTGGGACGCTGAAAATCCAGGGCGACATCCAATTCAAAACCATCGATGTGGGCGGAACGGTGAAGATCGATGGGATGGCCACGGGAGAGTCCCTCTCGGTGGGTGGCAGCCTCAAGACCATCGGCGACTTTTCTGTCTCAGGAAGGCTCAAGGTGGGCGGAAAGATCGTGGTCGAGGGAGACCTGAAAGCCCAGAACATCAGGGTGGGCGGCAGGATAAGGGCACACAGGGTCGAGGCTGAACAGTTCATCGAGACCAGCGACCTGAGAACCAGGCACGGAGCAAAGGCAACGCGCATCGAGATCAACCGCAGGGGCCACGTGGAGGGCCCGCTCATTGGGGAGATCATAATACTCAAGGACAGGGTCGATGCGGAGGACATCTATGGCGACAGGGTCCAGATCCGATCCAGATGTAAGGTGGGCAATGTCTACGCAAATAGGATCCATATGGACGCAAGGAGCTCCGCAGATTCGATAACCTACACTGATGAGCTCAGGGTGGATAGCAAGGCGAGTGTCCGTATCGGCTCACAAAAGTCTGAAAAACTACCCGAACCTCCATTCTAGGTGACCGCCATGGAGAGACGGACACGGTACGATATCTACCAGGACATCCTGGAGACCTTGCGCAGGAGGGGCGCAACGGGCATCACCCGTATCAGTTATGGCGCAAATCTGCCCGTGGACAGGGCAAAGGATGCCGTCGAGTTCCTAATGAGGCAGCAGCTCCTTGATAACGATGAGTACGGTGGCAGTATCAAATACACCATAACCGGGCGCGGAGGAGAGTTCCTCAACGCCCTGAAGACAGTCAAAAAGTATCTAGAGGAAGACGAGTCCTAGCGAACCCCGCCGCCTCCGCCCCCCATCCCGCCTCCACCACCAAAGCCACCTCCTCCCCCGAACCCGCCCGAGCGGCCACCTGATTTGCCTGAACCGTAGTAGCTCCTGGCAGTGGTGATTGGCATGAACCAGTAATAGTACGTGGGGACGAGCCGCAAGGGGGCGAAGTCTATCTCAAGCATGTCCATTGCCTTTGCGACCTTGTCGCCAACGCCAAGGGCGGTCCCGTATACAAGCCAAGGCCCCCACATGTTGATGTCCTCAGGGCCGTAGCGGTCAAGCTGGCTGAAATCGGATAGATGGGCCTTGAATGCGTCCCACTGGAGCTTCTCACGGAGGTTGTCGTCCTTCCAGTACCCGAATAGCGTTTCCGGAAACATGGCAGCGATGATTACCTGTGACAGCGGGATCAGGCTGTAGGCAACGGCTTTGAGGAAAACCCAGTCCGCGTTCATCGTGAGGACGTAAGCAGCCATGGATAGAATACCGATCATAAGGATCAAGAGCCCTGGCATGACCAGCTCACTTTTACCGTTCACAATGTACTCCTCAGCCACATCATCGTCCGTGCCTGTGGTTAGCCCATTGTATTTTGTCTGAACCCTGTACAGTTCAATGGCCCCATCCGAGGAGTTTTTACCCTTTTCAGCGATGCTTTTCATGCTATCGGGTGTAACGACGCCGTCATCAGCTATCGAGCTCAAGAAATCCATGGTCCTGGTCTCATAGATGTCAAGCCCCCGGTCATCCAGTATCTCGATGGTGGCCTCTGTCTCGTTCGTGGTGACCCTGATCTTCTCCTTTATGTGCAGGTCCAGCAGGGTCGCGTAGAAGCCGTCCTCGTCGAAATCAGTTGCCCCCTTCTTGAAGACGAGGTTCACTATCCATGGCGTCCTGCCCTTATTGGGTATGACGCTAAGGGTCCTGGGTACAACGTAATCGTTCTCCTTGCCCACCCTGTTCCAGATCACGTAAAGCCAGATCGGCATTATGAACCCCGCCAGACGCATGGCCCAGAGCAGGATTGTCGCACTCATGTACTCGATCCAGAGCCATCTGTTCGCGTCCATCGTCAGTGATTTAACACCCTCCACGCGTCTCGGCACACCCTCCAGTGTGTCAAGGATACCTGGCTCCATGAGGAACTCGAACTCTAAAAGCTCGTCTTCACCCGAGGACCCGGTGAATACTATCATGTTCTTGTCGGTGGTCCTGCGCAGGGTCGGTGGGTGAGAGTAGCTGTCCACGATGTACCCGGGGTTTTCGAAGGCTACGTGAACTTTCTTGTAGGGAAGATGTTCGCTCGCCAGCTTCAAGTTGAGGTGGACGTACTCGTCATCGTACTCAAGGGGGGGTTTAATCAGGTACGTGTACTTGACGGTGTACTCTCCGGGAGCGTAGCCACCGGGCTTGTAAGCACCGGCCTCGTTTCTGTACGCTAACCAGTCAATCTGATATTTGATATCATCTGTTGTGTCCTCCAGCGTCGATAGAGTACCAGCGTAGTTCTTGACGTACCGGATAGTGCCTTGGGGAGCCTCGATATCAACCAGAAGGATATGTGAGCCGGTCAGGAGCGATGTTGATAACCTGTCCTCCCAGAACCTGAAGAGGAATCTTTTGCCTTCGACGTTAATCTCGTACGTGAATGTCTCCTCCAAGATTCCGTCTGAGTAAAATATCGCGGAGTAATCGGAGACGACCGCGTCACCCTCAAAGACATCAAGGAATGGGGCAACGTTGACTGCCAGCGCTAATCCCAGTGTTATGATTAAAAGTAATCTGATCTGGTCTCTCTCGTTCATCTAGTTCACCGAGATATCCGGCGGGTTCTCTATCTTCTCCTCAAACTCAAGGTAGGCCAGCTTGGATGCGCCGGCATATCCCGTTAGTAGGCTGCTGGGGATGGTTTCCTGCATCGTGTTGTACTCCTGGACCACGTTGTTGAATGTGTACCTGTGACGCGCGATCTCGTCCTCCACGTCAACGATTGCCTTCATGAGGTTCTGGACGCCCTCTGACGCCCTGAGGTCGGGGTACGCCTCGGCCACCGCCAGAAGGCTCCCCGTAATAGTCCTTGTCTCAGTCTCCAAGTCACCCAGGTTCTCGGCAGTATCGATGCCCGCCCTGAGCTTGGCAATGGACTCGAATAGGCCCCTCTCGTGTTTCACATAACCCTTGACCGCCCCGAGGAGCTGCTCGATCATGTCAAGCCGCTTCTTCATTGCCACCTTGATCTGCCCCATGGTTGCATCAGCTGCATTCCTGTATTTCTTGAAATCGTTGTAGATGTTCACGGATGAATAGCCGATGGCGACCAGCACCCCAATTATTACGTACACATAAGCCTGCATAATCTTCCCTGATCCTAGTCTTACAGTGGTGATTAAAAACTAGACGTTCAGCCGCACCTCAAGCCACTCTCCGACCTCAACATCAAGGCCCCCCAGCCTCACTGGCATGACCTTGATCAGCGTCTCCTTCCTCGGCTGGAGTGTGAGGGAGAGACCTAGGATCTGCCTGTCTTTGACTGAGAAGGTAAAGCCCTTGCAATTTGCCCTGCATGAACTTTTGAAGACCTGGGTGATGTCCGCTATATCCTGACCAAGAAGCCTAATGGTCCCAACTGAAGGAGGGGCATAGAGATGTGCGCCAATCCAGCCATAATAGGGGACCCCACCATCAAGAAAGGCGGGTTTTCCCCCAGCCTCACCGACTAGACCGATTGAACTCTTGTTGAGCCTGATGAATGCGAACTCCTGTTGTACGTGTACAACCTCGCCGTTTATAGACTCAACAGGTTTGCCTACTGTGTTCCCGATCCTGCTGAGATTGAATCCCCCTCTCGCCCTTATGGGGTCAGCTGGCTTCCTTATCTCTGCGTGGAGGTGCGGCGATGTGCCCCACCCATAGTAACCGGACCTCAACGTGGTTCCTATCACGTCACCCTTCCTGACGTTGTCACCCACCTCAACGAGGGGATCAGCGTGAAGCAGTTTTGTCACAGTATCAGTGTTGTCCCTATTCCTGATGACTATAACTGAGTCATGATCCGTGGCCTCGAACCCGCGACCGCTGGGAGCTTTGACATCCCTTGCCATGATCACTTCGCCATCTACAGGGCTGTAAGCCTCCCCGCCAAATCCATCGCCCGGGAATAAGTCAACCCCCGAGTTCAGTTTGTGGGATGGGTAGGGGCTGTTGAAGAACGCGTACCTTCCCATCTCTGGGCAATGTAGCTGGACGCCCTCTGCCTCGGCGACGGGGATCATCCTTGTCAACGTGAACAGATACACGGGTACGCTATCCCTGAAAATTGTTTCGGGGAAGATGTAACGCATTTAAGTGGATGAATAGCTATTGTGTGTTGAGTCTTAATGGAACCAGCTCTTAGGGGAATATTGGAAAAGGTCATCGACGATGAGCTAACTGACGACAAACTGGAAAGCAACTATCGAGTCTTCTCGAACTTCAAGAACAGGGGCCTCATTGACAGCGTCCGCAGCGCCATGTTCGGCAGGATATACACGAGGACCTACAACGCGTGGCTGGACTATAAGTCAAACGACGAGACCCCAGTGAGCCAGTCTGAGGCAGCTGAGTTCGGCAGGATCTTCGAGATCAGGGCTATGGAGATTAAGAGCAGGATAATGGAATCCGCTAGTTTTTAGATTTCTCTACGAACCTCTCAAGTTCGCTGAACCTGAACTCATCGTCATGCAAAAGTTGGTAATCATAAGGGGTTCCCTTCCCGAGGATAACAGTCAGCCTATCCATGCCGTCGGGCTGGTAGCTCATTAGAACCTTGATGGTCAGCCGTGAGAAGCCCTGGGCCCTCATGTACCTGTATACGCCCACCCGTTCCCGGGGCGTCAGATCGCTGGGCCTCAAACTACTCCTCTGGCTCCTCAGACTTTATGTTGACCTCAAACTCCTTGATCTTTTTCTCAATCTCAGCTTGCTTTTCGGTGAGGGCCTCCAGCCTTCTAAGCAGCTCCATGAGTTTTTCGTCCTGTGAAGCCAAAGTTATCATTTAGAAGAAGGGAAGAGTGATTAAAAAGGAAATTGAGGAAGCCCGCTACTCCTCGGGCTGTTTGACTAGGAACAGGCAGTGCTCATCGTCCTTGGTCAGTATCTTCGGGATCTGGACATCTATGTCGGGGCGGTATGTCTGCCAGAACGCATGATGGAAGTACTGGCAGTAGAGCAGACCTACGTCGTTACATCCCCTCTCACGCCAGATGCGCTCATGGGTGCACAGGTGTGTGTAGCTCCTCAGGAAGTTGTCAGTGTACTCGACCCTGTCCTTCTCTGTCTCGGGGTGGCCCGGCAGGTCGTAGTGGTCGAAGAGGCTCCTCATGTTGATGGGTCTACCCTCCTCCTCGTGGCGTTTCCTGAGGCGCTCACCCCTTATCTTGCCGTAGTTCTGGATTGCCCTGATAAGAGCCTTCTTTCCTTCCTCACCGAAGCTGTCCACCATCTCGCGTGCCATCGTGCTGTACATGAGGGCCCAGAGATCGGCGAACTCTGCGATATCGTCTTGTGCCATGATAGTATCCCGTGAAATTCTGAACGTTGGACATATAACATCATGGTCAAAAAAAGACCTGCATCCGCAGCACTGTTTTTCAGGTACAGTTAAAAGAGGGACGCTCGTCAAACGGGTTACCGATGCACCATGTCCATTATAGAGAGGATTCGCAGAGACAAACATTTACTGTACCTGTCCATAGCGACAGCTCTGCGTGGTATGCGTGATAACCTCAGGTACGTTATCTGGCAGCCTTTCGCATTGAGTCTGGGGATCCCCATTCGAGATATAGGCGCACTTGAGAGCCTCATGGACCTCGCCAAGATAATCATCCAGCCAGTCCTCGGAGCTGCATCTGATGTCTATGGCAGGAAAAAGTTCCTCATAGCTAGGGAACTGACTGTGTTGGCTGCT
>JAUWLH010000061.1 GCA_030613835.1 Candidatus Bathyarchaeota archaeon
CTATCACAGTGCTTCTTCTTTAGGGAATATATCTGGCATAATCAAGGAACTGACGAACATGGACTATAGGTTCTTCTCCAGCCAGTGCTACGCGAAAGGTGACAAGGATTGCACCTTTAGGCTAATCGCCGACTTGGATTAAAGCCGAAACCCTCAGCGGGCTCCATAGATTTTTCTTCACGGGGAGACGGCTACCTATCCTTAGCCTATCCCTGATTTGAATCTTCAGATGCCTAATATCCTCCATTTTTATTTGCTGGGTGTATTCTAATGTGATTGATTTGGCTGATTATGATGTGATTATCATGGACGCTAGGATTGTCGATGGTGTAAACAAGGAATATGTCGGAGATATCGGCGTCAAACACGGTAGGATTATTGAAGCGGGAGAGGTCGAGGGTGACGCCGAGAGAGTTATAGAGGCATCGGGTCTCTATGCCCTCCCTGGTTTCATTGACCCTCACAGCCACGGAGACTGGG
This sequence comes from Candidatus Bathyarchaeota archaeon, assembly GCA_030613835.1. Taxonomy (GTDB): domain Archaea; phylum Thermoproteota; class Bathyarchaeia; order TCS64; family TCS64; genus RBG-16-57-9. The sequence continues at coordinate 481 of JAUWLH010000061.1, forward strand.
GCTTCGCTTGGTACCCTAACTGCGAGAGCGCCGTGATGCAGGGCTGCACCACGGTAGTAGCAGGCCAGTGCGGAGGGAGCCCTGCACCGCTGAATAAATTCGTTATCGCCCCCGGCGTACTCGGCACCCAGGTCTACGAGAAGCATCCCTACCTGTACCACGGGCCAACCCTGCTATCCCTAGATGAGGTGAACGAGATGATGCGAGTAAAGTATGGTTGGACCATCGACTACCGGACCATGGCACAGTACTTTGAGTTCATCGAGGGCCAGGGCATCAGCATCAACTATGTCCCATTGGTGGGACACGGCACCATCAGGGTCCACGTCATGGGCGAGGACTATAAGAGGGAGGCCAAGCAGGCAGAGATCGAGTCGATGAAGGAGCTAATCCACCAAGCCATGAAGGAGGGCTGCCACGGTTTATCCGCCGGACTGGATTATGATCCCGATGTCTTCGCATCAAAGGACGAGATGAACCAGTGCGTCTCCTCGCTCAGGGGGTATGACGGCATCTACGTTCCCCATTGGAGACGTACGGGTCGAAGGAGAAACGTGAAGATGGGTTCCTACAGCGCGGAGCCCATCCAGGGCATCCTTGAGGTCATCGAGACCGCAAAGGCCACCGGTGTGAGGATGAACATAGCCCACCTAGCCCCTGGATGGCACACGGTTCCCCCCATGACCCCTGAAATCGGCAAGACGGTTGGGTTGGAGACCTTGAAGCCCATTGATGATGCCATCTCAGAGGGCATCGACATCAACTTCGACGTGATCCCGTGGGAATGCTGGGAACCCCTCCCGTATCTGTGCAGTCTCCACTTCACCCAGTGGCTCAGGCTATTGGGAAGTCGCGAGAAGCTGGTCGAGTGGCTCAAGGTAGACGAGTTCAGGCAGAAGGCGTGGGACGAGATCCAGTCTGGGAAGCTGTTCCAGAGGCTTGTCATCAATCCATGCGTCAACCCACACTGGGCCGAGAACCTCAAGATTATCACCCACATCGACGATAGGTTCTCCGGGGTAACCCTTGCAGTCGCCGCAAAGATACTGGAAAAGGACCCGTGGAACGCGCTCTGCAACCTGATAATCGCGGACCCGAACAGCATGGGCGCCCACGCCGATTACCGTGGCATCGAAGAGCAGATGAAGGAGTTCTTCAAGCATCCCCGGGGCACCGCGGGGCTCGACGTGGGGATAATCGATAACAGGGACACCATGAAGGGCTACCCGCCGTACGCGACCCCGCTTCCGGACACGTTCAGTGGTTATCCCAAGTTCTTCATGAGGTATGTTAGGGACAGCGATTTCCTTACTATGGAAGAGGCCGTACGGAAGACATCAACAATCCCCGCGAAGACATACAGGCTCAAGGACAGGGGAACATTGGTATCGGGGGGCCACGCCGACATCGTGCTCATGGATCTTGACGCGTTGGATCACACGGGCCACCCAGAGTTAACCGTGACTTACCCCAAGGGCATCCAGTACGTGCTGGTCAACGGCGAGGTGGTTGTTGATAACGGTTTCCACAGCGGGGCCCGGCCTGGCTTCATCATTCGCCGGGTTTAATCACCGTGAAAGGTACGCCATTACCGTGAACATGATGTCCCCGTAGAGCACTGAGACCAGGTAGCCTACGAACAGGACCACGATGTAGGGCAGGGTCGCGGAGACCCACGCCCGCCCCCGTCCCTTTTCTCTGAGAATCCTGAACTCCTTGTTAGCCTTATCATCATCCCAGATGTCGGGTCTCAGGACTAGCTCCCCCCTAATCTCAAGAGGGTACTCGAACGGCGGCCCCCTGATATCATCCAGTGCCATGTACTGGCCGGTGAACATCAACCCCAGTTTGGTAATCTTTGATGCCTCCGGGTGTGCCTCGAAGAGTGAGACACTTGTGCTCAGGGACAGGTTCGATGCCAGCGTGTAGAATGCCGCGAGCAGGCCGGACAGGGCCGAGTTGGCGATCAGGGTGAACGAGAAGAGCAGCGGCGGGTACCCGATGAACCGGAAGCTGGGGGGCCTGGGGTGGATTATAGACAGGGCAAGGAACGCGATGAGGTCGGCCTCACCGAATAGCTGGAGGTGCCACAGGACCCCAGATAATATCGCCATGAAGCCGACAGAGAGAATGATGTCCGCCAAGGATAGTGTGCCCATGATTAGCTCGTAGACGCCCAGGACAGCCCCTCCGGCGGCAGGGAACAGCCAGACGTAGTCATGTATCTCCCTGGTCTTCAGGTCCTTGTAGGATGCGTACCCGAGCATGGCGATTGACAGAGTGGCCCGCATATAGTCTAGTGTTAGGAGGACCAGGGTCATGTCCAATCCATGACCCACGGGTTTTTAGCTTTTATAGAGCCACCGTGGAAGACTAGGTATGCTTTATCACATAAGGAGGAAGGAAAAAGAGTTCACAGACAACTTGTCGAAGGTAAAGGTGTTAAAGTCCCAGAACTACCTTACCCTTGCCATGATTGATGACGGGGAGCCCTACATGGTGCCGCTGAGCCAAGCCTACGACGAGGAGAGGAACCGGGTTTATATCCACATGGCCAGCGAGGGCAGGAAGCTTTCCGTCCTGAGGAAGAACCCCAGCGTCTGGGGCATGGCATTGCAGGACCACGGCTACCACAAAGGGGAGTGCAGCCACCTGTACGCTTCGGTGATGTTCAAGGGGAAGGTGGTGTTCATCGAGGACGTGGAGGAGAAGAAGCACGCGTTCAGGGTTCTAGCTGATCAACTTGAGCCCGAATTGGAGGCCAGGGAGAGATTCGCCACCAGCGAGGGTATTCCAGGCACTGTGGTAGCTTACATCGATATCGATGACTGGTCAGGTAAAAAGTCCTCGGAGATCGATATCTAACCCCTAATTTTGGCTCAATTCTGAACAACGCTTAATATTCTATGTACTAGGTTTCTTGTGAGATTTCCGATATGCCGTTCTGTGATAAATGCGGGGCCGATTACAAGGAAGGCGACACCTTCTGCCCAAAATGCGGTACTCAGGTAAACGAGACCCTTGGCGAGGGGGACATTGAGCTGGCCACATGGACCCAGAGATTCATCGCCCTTATCATAGATAGAATGATTCTAGGCGTAGTACTCGCTGTCCTGAGACTCCCTGGTTACCCTATTATGGGCGGGATGAACATCCGTTTCGGTCTGGATGATATTCTCCATTTCCTCTACTATATGTTCATGGACCAGTACTACGGCCAGAGTATTGGGAAGATGGTGATGAACCTGAGGATCACAAAGGAGGGCGGAGCCCCCCTATCTTTAATTGACGCGGCCATCGAGTCATTCGGAAAGGTGTTCCTACTGCCCATCGATTTCCTAGTTGGCTTCTTCATGTACAAGGAGAAGAACCAGAGGCTGTTCAACTACCTGTCAGACACGGTAGTGATCCGAGAAGAGTAAAACTAGGGGGTGAACATCTCAGGGTGCCTGAGATGCCAGCTCGTTCTTTCCTGATACATTTTGGCGATGCCTATCACTTTGTTCTCATCATAAGCCCTGCCCATGAACTGTATCCCCGTGGGCAGTCCCTCATTGGAGAACCCGTTTGGAACGCTCTGTGAGGGCAGCCCCGCTCCGTTACCCAGCGCACCCATGATGTCCCTGAAAGCCCAGGGCCGTCTGACGGGGAAGGGCTTGTCGATGGGATGGGCCGTGGAGCCACTTGTTGGAGCGATGACTGCGTCGTAGCCCTCCATCACCTCTTCTGCTATCCTACACATCTGTTTCCTGAGCCTGAGAGCCCTGAGAAAGTCCTTTGCCAATGTCATGGAGCGGGCGTACGGCCCGTACCTATCCTCAGGCGCCGTGAGCTCGGCTGCCAATCCCTTCTCACAGAACTCATCAAACGCCGCTGCCGCCTCTCCGTTCAGGATGGTCCTAGTCACGGATTCATAAGGGAACTCGGGGAACTCGATCTCCTCAACTGTCGCAAACTTTTCCAGCGCCTTGACTGATTCCTTGAAGTTGTCGGAGACGGTCTCACTCTTCTCCTCCAATATATCCTTGGGGACCGCTATCTTCCAGTCCCTCTCCTCGGGCTTATAGTTCCAGGGCTCGTTGTTCGTGCTGGGGTCTTTTGGATCATAGCCTGATATCGCCTCAAGGACGAGACCGCAGTCATCGGCTGATAGGCACAGGGGCCCGAGCTTATCAAGGGTCCAGCTCAAGGCCATTGCCCCGTACCTGCTGACCCTGCCGTATGTAGGCCTTAGGCCAGATATTCCGCAGTTGTTTGATGGACTGAGGATGCTGCCCCAAGTCTCGGAGCCTATGGCGAAGGGAACGAGCCCCGCTGAGACCGATGAGCCTGATCCGCTGCTTGAGCCACCGCTCCAGTGCTTGAGACTCCAGGGGGTCGCACATGGCCCCGTGAAGCTTGCGTTTGGCTGCCTGTAACCCATACCCCCCGCCAGCTCTATCATGGCGAGTTTGGCGCAGAGTACCGCCCCTGATTCATCTAACTTGGAGATAACTGTCGCATCATAATTGAACCGTTGATCCCTGAGGGGGTACGCTCCCCAACTCGTTGGGATTCCCCCCGATGTTGCTAGGAGGTCTTTTCCTCCCCATGGGATTCCGTGGAGTGGGCTTCTTATCTTTCCCGCCCTTGCCTCACTCTCCAGCTCCTTTGCTTGTTTTACGGCTCTCTCTTTTGTGATCGTGACTACAGCGTTGAGGACAGGTCCGTGCTCCTCCAACCTGCTGAGGAACAGATCGGTGAGTTCAACTGGGGAAACATCACCGGTGGCTATTCCCATTGATAGCTCCCTTATGGTATTGTAGACCGGCACTACTTCTTCCTCCGGTACGGTCTGAACACATTGTAGGGCTCGTTCGAGTTCTCAAGCGGTACCTCCCTGAGCGCTTTCCCAGCATCCATAACCCGTTTCAGGCTATTCTCTACGTGCTCAAGCTGCTCCTCCGTGAGTCTTTTTCCATATCTTTCCTTTACGAGCTCCATCAGTATGCTCGTTTCTTTATCAGAATCTGTCATGGGGTAAGCTTGGGTTCACGGGCTTTAACTTTTCCATGAATAGAAAAACGACGCTATGATTACTAAGAGGGCTCATCATGAACTTGCTTTATCTTTGGGTTCGCCGCATTCCCACCTTGTGATAGGTGGGAGATTAATTAAATTTAAAAAAAGGGTTAAGCCTCTGCCTCATAAAGACCTGTGTCATTTACGGCCTTCGCAAGAGTCTCCTTCGAGACATCACCGCTTACCTCAATGATCGCCACGCCTTTCTCATGATCAGGCTTCGCTGACTCGACGCCTGAGACCGCCTCAAGGGCTTTCTTTACCCTCATCTCGCAGTGTGCACAGGTCATTCCTTTGACTTTGAGTTCTACTTGTGTCATATGTATCGAAATAGCCAAGGAAACCGTGGATTATAAACCGAATTACCGAAGATGGTATATATACAACGGTTTTCGGTAAATATCCGTGAGTTCAAGAAACAACGGGGAAGCCAAGACCAAAACGATGATCATCCCCGTTAAAGGCATGCACTGTGCCACATGTGCGCTAAGCATCTCCAAGGGCCTATTTAAAAAAGAGGGCGTCACGAAGGCTGACGTAAACTACGGAACCGAGAAAGCCGTGGTCGAATACGACCCCGAGAAGATCAGCCTCGAAGAGATAGGCGAGGTCATAAGGGAGCTAGAGTACGAACCGGTCCTGCCCACTGATGATGAGGAGAGGGAGATAAAACTACAAATAGTCGGGATGACCTGCGCCGCGTGCGTTGCGGCCGTCGAGAAGGCCCTCGAAAGAGTCGAGGGCGTGAACAATGTTGTCGTCAGTCTCGCAACCGAGAAGGCTTACGTCAAGTACGACCCCAAGCTTGTGAGCATCGTGGACCTAAGGGAGGCCGTTCGCAGCCAGGGCTACGATGTGTCAGACGAGGAGGAGACCGACACCTACATGGAGGAGCTTGGCAAGGTCAGACGCAGGATGCTCACGAGCTGGATGTTCACGGGGCCAATCATACTCTGGATGATCCCCCACATGCTCTACGGCATCGCATGGCCGAGCCACTTCATATTCCAGCTGGGCGTCACAGTGCTCAGCGCCCCAGTCATCTTCTGGGTTGGGTGGCCAACAATCAGGTCGGCGTGGGCTTCAGTGACCCATGGATCCGCAAACATGGACGTACTGATCGCCATGGGCACTATTATCGCGTGGCTAACGGGCCCCGCGAGCTTCTTTACGCCCCTGTTCAACTACGCGGGCACCAGCACCATGATTCTTAGCTTTCACCTCACTGGCAGGTACTATGAAGCCTTGGCAAAGGGACAGAGCAGCCAGGCCATCAGGCAGCTGCTCAAGATGGAGGCAAAATCGGCTTTCATTCTCGTGGACGGCGAGGAGACTGAGATCGCTCTAGAACAGGTCGAAGTGGGCAACATCATGATTGTAAAGCCGGGAGAGAAGGTTCCCACCGACGGCGTGGTCGTCAAGGGTGAGTCTAGCGTTGACGAGTCCATGGCCACAGGTGAGTCGATGCCTGTAACCAAAGGCGTTGGCGACGAGATGATCGGGGCTACGGTCAACCAGGAGGGACTGCTCCACGTGGAGGCCACTCGCATCGGCAAGGACACGTTCCTTGCACAGATCATCAAGATGGTGGAGGAGGCACAGGGGACCAAAGTGCCTATCCAGAAGTTTGCAGATGACGTTATCGCGATATTCGTGCCCATTGTCATCGGGGTAGCCTTCCTGACCCTAATCGGTTGGATAGTTGTACCCGGGCCCTTCAACGCGGTCCTGAGATGGGGCGCACCCAGTCTACCTTGGGTCGATGTGACCCTTCCACAGGTCATGCTAGCCATCTCCGCCATGATTTCGGTGCTAGTAATCGCATGTCCTTGCAGCCTAGGACTGGCTACACCTACCACTCTGATGGTTGGGACCGGTATGGGTGCGAGGAACGGGATACTCATCCGCAGGGGCGAGGCCATCCAGACAATGAAGGAGATAAAGGCCGTTATCCTGGACAAGACAGGCACCATTACAAAGGGACAGCCCGCGGTTACAGATGTGATCAGTAACGGAATGGACGACGAGGGACTCTTTCGTTACGCTGCGAGCCTTGAGCAGGGATCGGAGCATCCACTGGCGAAAGCTATAATCCGTTCAGCCATGGAGAAGGGCATCAAGCTGATCCAGCCTACAGATTTCAAGGCGCTAAGGGGCGAGGGAGTAATAGGCAAGGTTGGTGACGACGAGGTCATCGTTGGCAAGCTGAGCCTGCTAAGTTCTTTTCCTGAGGCTCTATCAACTGAGTTCAGCAGGCTCCAGAAAGAGGCCAAGACCGTGATAGCAGTGGGCGTCAACGGTGAGCCCGCGGGTATAATCGCGGTGGCCGACACATTGAAGGAGGACAGTGTTTTGGCCATCGCGGAGCTTGAGAGGATGGGATTGAAGACCATCATGCTCACTGGAGACAACAAGGCGACGGCCCAGGCTATTGCCAATCAGGTAGGCATATCCGAGGTGTACGCGGAGGTCATGCCAGACGAGAAGGTTAGGGTTGTAATGGAGGCCCAGGAGAAGCACGGGATGGTCGCCATGGTGGGTGATGG
>JAUWLH010000189.1 GCA_030613835.1 Candidatus Bathyarchaeota archaeon
TAGGCATCAAACAAAGCGTTCCTGAACTTGTTCGTAACCTCGATGCCGAACACGTACCGTTCCACATTCATCGGGTCATTCAGATCAGAGTTCTTGGCGAGCCTTCGCAAGTTCCTTGAGTATGTTTCCTGGGTATTTCGACTTAAATGACGAATTCCCCAAAAAGTTTTCACTAGCCCTTCATGTACCCCTAGAAGTATGGTGGCGCCCTGGAGAAGACTCGAACTTCTGACCATCTGCTTAACAGGCAGGTGCTCTACCTACTGAGCTACCAAGGCATGTTTTAGGATATTATATTGAAATCATATAAAAATATTGCGCATAAATGACAAGTAATCAAGTCTGAAATGCCAGATATTATACTAATTGTTAAATTTCATATATTTTCAGTATCATCTGGGTTTGATTAGAAGGAATTGGAAAACAACGTTTTCCGTGGAAACCAAGAAAAATCTATTTTTGGTCTAGTTCCTCCAAAACCAGTCTTCTTACTTCGTTCGCTGCCGCTCTCGCCCTGATACGCCTCAGCACTTGGCCGATGATGTACTCGGCAGCCTTTGATTTACCGCCCCTGTAATCCTCGACAGCCTGAGGGAACTCATCCACCACACTCACTACAACCTCTCTGAGCTCGTCCACGCCCAAGAGACCAAGGTTCTTCTCCTCAACAATCTTCCTTGGAGATTTACCGGTCTTGACATAGTCCTTGATGAGCTCCTTGGCCAGCCGCTCGCTGATTGTACCATCCCTGATGAGATCCAGGATCTCCACAAAGGTCTCCGGGGTCACCTTGCTCTCTCTGAGGCTCATTCCCTCGTAGTTGAGGCTCTTGAGCAGGTACGTGATAAGCCAGTTACAGACTTCCCTCTTGTCATCGTGTAGCCCGCAACTCTTCTCAAAGAACTTGCTCATCTGGAGGCCATTGTGGACTATGATGCTGGCCTGGAACCGGGGTATCCCGTACTGTTCCTCAAGCCTGTTGATCCTCTGATCCGGCAACTCGGGCATCGACGCCTTCATCCTATCTATCCAGTCCTCGGTGAGGTTGGTCTTCACCAGGTCCGGCTCAGCTATGTAACCATAGTCCTCCTCCTCCTCCTTGAGTCTAAGAGTGCTGGTCATACCTGATCCCGCGTCGAAGTGCCGGGTCTCCCTTACAATGGTCACGCCCATGTTTTTGGCGCTCTTCTGCCTGATGATCTCATAGTTCAGCGCCTTCTCGACGTTCCTGAACCCCGTGATGTTCTTGACCTCGACTCTGTTGCCACCCTCGATGCTGATGTTTGCGTCAACCCTCAAGACCCCCTCCGCTGTCGGGTCATATACCCCCAGGTGGTCCAGTATTAGGCTCAGCTTTTCAAGGAATGCCCTTGCCTCCTCCGTGGACTCGATATCCGGGTCGGTGACTATCTCCACCAGCGGCATACCGGCCCTGTTGTAATCGATGAGGGTCTCACGCGCGTTGGTGATGCCCCCGCCGACGTGGGTCAGCTTTGCCGGGTCCTCCTCAAGGTGGACCCTGGTTATGCCTATCCTGTGGTCACCCAACAGCAGGTATCCCCCTGATGCGAGGGGCACCTCGTACTGGGTGATCTGGAAGTTCTTGGACATATCAGGGTAGAAATAGTTCTTCCTGCTGAACCTGAGCTCGGGCTCTATGCTGCTCTCCAGCGCCAGTGCCAGGGTGATGCCGTAGTCCACGGCCTTCCTGTTGAGCTTGGGCTTGCTCCCTGGGTACCCAAGGCATATGGGGCAGACCTCGGTGTTGGGCTCCTTGCCATCTATATCAGTAGTGCACGAGCAGAACAGTTTGCTCCTCGTGTTGAGGCGGACGTGGACCTCCAAGCCTATGGTGGCTCTCAATTCTGCTCCACCCCCAAAGCCGCGTCCAGCGCCTTGATCTCGTTGAGATGATCGGCCATCAGGTGCAACCCAACTGGCATGCCATCAGCCTCACCGCATGGAACTGTTACCATGGGTATGCCCGCCAGGTTGGGAGCCACCGTGAGTATGTCCATCATGTAGTGCTGTATGGGCTCAAGCTTGGCGATCTCGTCAAACCTTGGGGCCACCACAGGCATAGTGGGTGCCGCTAGAACATCGATTTTCTTGAAGACTCTCTTGAAGTTCTCGATGATCTTGGTCCTCACCTTGAGAGCCTTGAGATAGTACGCGTCCCTGTAACCAGCCATCCTGGTGAACGAGCCGAGCATGATCCGTCTCTTTGCCTCGTCGCTCAAACCCTCGGTGCGCACCTTACTGAAATACTGGTTAAAATCACCCTCGATGGGCATCTGAAGGCCATAGCGCAGGCCGCTAAACTTTGCCAAGTTTGTGCTGGCCTCTGCCATTGCAATGATGTAATAGCTGCTGAGACTGTATTTTGTGTGGGGTAGGCTCATCTCTGAGATTGATGCCCCCTTGGACTCAAGCTTCTTTATTGAACCCCAGACCTGTTCCTCAACCTTGGGATCAACTCCCTCGCCGAGGTACTCCCTGGGGATGCCTATCCTCATACCATCTACTGATCCCATCCGCGTATAATCAGGCATATGCGCTTTCAGCACGGTGCTGTCGTACTTATCTGGCCCGCTGATAACGCCGAGGAACAGGGCGGCTTCTTTTACCGTCTTGGCCATGACTCCTATCTTGTCAAGGCTGTTTGCGTAATCGATCAATCCCCATCGGCTTACCCTGCCATAGGTCGGAGTTATCCCGACAACCCCGCACCATGACGCTGGGCAGCTGATACTACCGCCTGTGCTCTCAGATATGGCTACGTGCTGGAAATCCGCTACGGCCGTCAGGCACGCCGCTCCACCGCTACTCCCGCCAGTGCTCCTCTCAGGGTCATGTGGGTTCAACGGAACCTTGTAGGGCGTGTTGACGTTGAATGTGCCGAACCCGAACTCGTCCTGGGTCGTTTTTCCTATGATGATACCGCCTTCTGCACGGCTCTTGGCCACGACAGTTGCGTCGAATGGTGGAATGTATCCCTCAAGGATCTTGCTCCCCGCCTTCGACTCCACGCCCTTTACGCATACGTTGTCCTTCACCGAGACGGCGTAACCGCTGAGCAGCCCCTTGCCCTGGGATTCCTCCCTGGCGTAGGCGTTCATGAAGCGGTATTTGGCGTCCAACTCCTTGACCCTGTCTAGGAGGCTCACTTGATCCTTGGCCCCCTGATGCTCCTACCCTCGGTGTCGGCCACGTTTGCGAGTGGGTTCCACTCCCATTTCTCTGGCTCGTCTTCCCTTAGAGTGTCCTCAAGCTCGATTGGATGGTAGCTGGGCTCGACTCCCTCCATGTCAACTTGATCAAGTTCCTTGAACGCGTCGAGTATCACTGATAATTGCTGAGCGTACCTGCCTGACTCTTCCGGCGTTAAATTTAGGCGGGCAGCTTTGGCGAGTCGTTCCACCAGATCCCTGGTGATGACTGTCTCAGCCAAAAGTGATGCCCTCCTTTGTAGAAGAATATCTAGTATGTCTCAGAAGCGAAGCCGTGGATCGTATTAAAACATTCACCCAACGAATTTTCACTCCGATACCCACCAAACGTTGAGGAGTTTATTTAAGGGTTCCTTCTAGATTAAACAGGATTGATATGGAAACCGATGAACTGAGGGCGTGCAAGGACGCCGCGGATCTGCTTGAGAATTACAGGAGCTTCGGGCCAATGGTCGGGGAAGCCATCGCCGCGTTCAAGAGGATAGGAGAATGCATTGAGGATCCTACTCAGGAGAAAGTAAACGAGGCGAAGGACCTGATCGGTCAGCTCATGAAAGAGATTGGGTCATACCAGGGCTATGTGCCATTGGTGGCAGTTGCGCTGGAAAAGCTCAA
>JAUWLH010000086.1 GCA_030613835.1 Candidatus Bathyarchaeota archaeon
GATTGTTGACGAGGCGGAACTATTGCCAAGTACCAATAAAAAACGATATTATTTCCCCCCGGGGGATCATGGTTGGTAGCCCGGGAGAGATTCGAACTCCCGTCTGAGGCTCCAAAGGCCCCCATCCTTGTCCACTAGACGCCCGGGCTGCGTTAGCTCAAATTGACACCCGCGGTTATAAATCTTATAACAAGACCCCGACAGAATCAGCAACCTTCAAATCCGACCCAGCCAAGTCAGTGGAGATAGCCAATGACGCTGACCGGGAAACAGAAGGCCAAGCTCAAGGGACAGGCCCACCGCCTGAAGCCAGTTATCCAGGTGGGCAGGGCAGGAGTAGAGAAGACCCAAATAAACAGCATCAAGCGTGCCCTCCACGAGCACGAACTCATCAAGATCAAGTTCCTCGACTACAAGGACCACAAACAGGAGATCTCAGAGAACATCGCCAAGGAAACCGGCAGCGAGATCATCGACATCATAGGCAACGTGCTGATCCTGTACTGGGAGAACATGGACAGGGGCCGCCGCAAGATCAGGATATAGATATTTTATACCCTAGAAGGGTTTTTATCAAAAGATTTACGATATACCACCCCATGAGAAAGCGAAAACTGGACGAGATCGACGTCTCCATCCTACGGAACCTGCAGAAGGACGCTAGGACAAAGTACTCATACATAGCGGAGCAATGCGGCGTCAGCGTGGACACCATCATCAAGCGGTTCAGGAAGCTCAGGGACAAGGGCATAATCACAAACACCACCCTGCTGCTGGACCCCCGCAAGTTCGGGGAGGAGGTCATCGCCAACTTCAGCATAGACGTGGAGCCCTCTAGCGTAGACCAGGTCCTAGAGTTCCTCAAGAAACAGAACGGCCTCCGCTTCGCCACCCACGCCATGGGGGAGTATGACATATTCTCAATAGCCACCCGCAGGAACATGAACGAGATGAACAGCCTCAAGGAGACCATCCAGAGCCACAACATGGTGAGGGAGGTCAAGACAAGTATCTGGGTCGACCAGTTCCTGCTCTGCCCCCAGAACTTTGAGTTGGAGCCGCTGATCGAGGGATGAATATGAGCGAGCTTGACATAAAGATCATCAATTACCTGACGGAGAACGCGCGCCTTAGCTTCAGGAGAATAGCCAACCGCACAGATAGGTCAACGGACACCATCATAAACCACTACAACCAGATGCGGGACAACGGTGAGATCAGGGGAAGCACCGTAGTTGTTGACATCGACAAGATAGGCTACGAGGGCATCGCGGCATTCCAGATAGACGCCTCCACATCCGACGACGTAAACTCGGGGGATATCCTCCAGACTCTCATCGAGATGCCCAACATCATCGTTGCCACCAAGACAGTGGGAGAGCACGACCTGCTCGCCCTAGCGGTCATCCACAACGTGAAGCACTACCAGAAAATCAGCAGGGACATCGCCGAGATCAAGGGCGTCAAAAACATGACATCATGCATCTGGGCGGGTAACGAGAAGATCCTGCCCAAGTACTTCATCATATAGGGAATAAACCCCTACTCAAGGACCGTGAGATCGGGATAAAGAGGGAACCCACTGACAAGTTCGGCTATATCCTCCTTGATCATGACCTGCTGCGCCTTGTCCTTGTAGTCCTTTATCACCAGAGCGATGCACTGGGCTATCACCTGCATCTCTGACTCCTTCATGCCCCTGCTCGTCACCGCCGGGGTACCCAGTCTGATGCCGGAGGGGTTGAATGGGCTGGACTCATCGTAGGGCACGCTGTTCTTGTTCACCGTGATGCCCGCCCTATCAAGGGCGTTCTGGACCTGCTTGCCCCTGCCGCTCAACCCTGATGGCCTCAGATCGATGAGCATGAGGTGATTGTCGGTGCCGTCGGTCACTAGTTTGATCCTAAGGCTCATGAGCTCATCTGCAAGGGCCTTGGCGTTCTTGACGATCTGCCTCGCATACTCTTTGAACTCGGGTTGCATCGCCTCCTTGAAGGCCACGGCCTTGCCCGCGATGGTGTGGTTGTGAGGACCACCTTGAAGACCAGGGAACACGGCCGAGTCGATGAGCTGCGCCAGGTTCTTCTTGGAGTCTGGATGGTACTTGTCGTGGAGCCTGTCCTCGACCTTACTGAGAATGATGGCACCGCGTGGGCCCCTGAGGCTCTTGTGCGTCGTCGTGGTGGTAACGTCGGTATCGCTGCATGGGCTCGGATGCACGCCGCCGACGACGAGCCCCGCTATGTGGTTGATATCAGCCAGGCTGTACGCATCCACGTCCTTGCAGATCTCGCAGAACTCCTTGAACGGCAGCTCCCTCGGGTACGCGGTAAGGCTGCTGATGATCATCTTGGGCTTCTCCCGCTCCGCTATCTTCCTGATGGAGTCCATATCCAGCAGCTCGGTCTCCCTATCCACAAAGTAAGGGACATTGCGGTAATGCTTGCCGCTGAAGTTAACAGGGCTCCCGTGGGTCAGGTGTCCCCCGCTTCCTAGGTTCATGTCCATGAACTTGTCGCCCAGCTCCATCAGCGCAAAGAAGACTGCGTGGTTGGCGGGGCTCCCGCTGTAGGGATGGACATTGGCGTGCTCCGCGCTGAACAGCTCCTTGGCCCTGTCTATTGCCAGCTGCTCCATCACGTCCACGTGCTCCTGACCCCCGTAGTACCGTTTCTTGGGGTAGCCCTCGCTGTACTTGTTGGTGAACACGCTACTCATGGCCTGCATCACGGACTTGGAGACAAAGTTCTCGGACGGGATCAACTCGACGCCGTTCTCGATCCTGTTCACTTCGTTCACTATGGTCTCGTAAATCTCAGGGTCTGTTTCATGTAGCTTGTTCATCAACATTGTCTCTCGCCTAAACCTCTTTGGGTCATGCGTATCACGTACTTAAAGAATGCTACAAAAGACGAGGTATCATCGACTATTAGCGAATAATACACGGTAACCGCTTTTCCTTGCCAGAACTGTGTGCTCCCCGAATGTCTCATCCATGGCTCTTGCCAACATCTTGCCCCCCTTTTGGGACTGGATCACTAGTTGAAGGGTTCCTCCCTCGACTAGCCTCTCCTTTGCTCCCTGGACCAGCGGGAACACCACTTTTCTCATGCCGGCCGAGATGGGCGGGTTTGACACTATTGTATCAAACATCGCACCGCCCAGGGGCTCGTAGAGAAAGCCCTCGTGGACGATGATATTGGTTATCTTGTTTCTCTTTGCGTTCAGGCGGGTTAGCTCAACCGCCCTCTGGTTGATATCAGTCATCACCACCTCCAAGCCCAGCATCTCTCTCGCCGCGACGATGCCTAAGATGCCGATACCGCAGCCCATGTCAAGAAGCCTGCCCTCTTCAGGCAGTACCATGCTCTCAGCGAGGAGACGGGTTCCATTGTCAACTCTCTTGGAGCTGAAGACACCCCGTGAGGTGATGAAATCGTACTGCTTGCCCCTCAGAGTTGTCCTGATGAGCCCTCGCCTGTCCTCCGCGGTTGGCCTGTTTGAAAAGTAATGTGAACTGCTCATCGCCTTGAAGTAATAATGGGGCTGTATAAGGATTCTACCAGCGCTTTGGGTATATGCCCGTGGGCATCAGCACGCGCGCGCTTGTGGCCACTATGCCGTGGCTCTCGGCCTGGATCTTGCCGCTGCTCAAGTCCGCCCTTGCCAACGCGACGGCTTCCTCCTTCTGGGTGTAAACGCCAACTAGATCACCGGCGTTAATTCCAGTCTCGTACTTGAGCACCCCCGGGATGGCCAGCTGGGCCCCGTTGCATATGGCCCCGACCGCCGAGTCCCTTATCCAGATCCTGGGCAGAAGCCGCATGCCGTCCTCGAAGGGTCTGATTATCTCCTTGAGCCGGGAGTCATCGCCATCTTTCTTCATGTCCACCGCCTCGCTGAGGTCATACAGCGTGTATAAGTCGTCCTCGGTGAATGGGCCACTCCTTGTCCTCCTCAGCTCCTGCATGTGGGCGCCACATCCAATTACCTCTCCGACGTCGAAGCATAGCTTCCTGATGTATGTACCGCTTTGGCAGTCCACCTTGAAAAGCCAGTTCCTCCCATCGCCCTCATGGAAATCGATATTGTAGATATTGCGTGTTCTTAGTCGCCGTGATACGCTGCTCCTCACGGGTGGCCTTTGATATATCTCGTCCTTGAACAGGCTTAGGGTCTTCCTGACCTTGGTCTCTGAGACGTCCTCATGTGTCCGCATGACGCAGATATACTGCTTGCCCGAGTCCAACAGGGCTTGGACCGCTTTGGTGCCATGCTGAAGCATCGTGGGAAGGATGCCTGTGACCTTTGGGTCAAGGGTCCCTCCGTGGCCGACCTTGTCCAGCTCTAAGAGTTTCTTTATCCAGGCGGCGACCTCGTGGCTTGTAGGTCCAGCGGTCTTGTCGATAACAACCATACCGAAGCGTAACAACTCGTTCAGTGATCGCTCCTCTGGGGGACACCCATACTCGGGATTGGTCTCCTCTTCGGCCTTGACTCTAATCTCCCTGGAGATCTCCCAGGCTGGAACCTTCGACATGGAATACCTTCATTACAGCGGTTCTTTTAAGGGGTATGCTAGGACTCCCTGTCCTCGCGCATCTCTTCCTGAATGTGCTCGGCGTCGACCTTGTAGTTCTCCTCGTTGTCAGGTACTATTCTCATTGATTCTTCCATCAGTTCAGAGTCCTCCATTAGTGTCCTCGCCTCATCAATAACGGTGTCCAGGTTATCGGCCAGTTCCCTGAGGCTACCCTGAAGCCCGTCCAGGTCCGTGCTTATCTCCTGCCTGAACTCTCCATCAAGCTTGAAGGCCATGGAGGATGCTACCCCTGTCTTCTCCCATGAATCCTCAAGGTCACTCTTCAACTGCACCAGTTTGAGCATAAATTGCTCGATCTCACTGCTCATAGCTAAGCCAAGTAGATAGAGGTCAATAAAGGAATCGAAAAACCGTTTTTACCCGGTAAAACCTAAAACGAGTTCAAGCCAATTAGAGGTATCCGGTGGTTACGTGGAGATATCAAGGGAATCGGCTCGAAGACTCATGATTGAGAAACAGGGGATCACCCGGTTCCCCGAATCCAAGGGCAAGAAATCGGTGGTGGATACCATTAGCCGCCTTGGATGCCTCCAAATCGACACCATCAGCGTCATCGAGAGGGCGCATTACCTGACATTATGGAGCCGCCTCGGATCCTACGACAAGAACCACCTAGACGAATCAGCGTACAAGGACAAGAAGCTATTCGAGTACTGGGCTCATGCGACCTGCTTCATCCCCTATGATGATTACAGGTTCTACCTCCACGCCATGAAGGTGAGGGAGGATGAGATGAAGACACGCTTCTTAAAGAGGACGGGAAAAGGCGTTGAGGTCCTTGACCAGGTGCTGGCAAGGATAAAGGACGAGGGACCACTCTGCTCAAAGGACTTTGAAGGCCCCAAGAGGAACGGCGGCTGGTGGAACAGGAAAACCGAGAAGGTTGCCATGGATTACATGTACGGGGCGGGAATTCTCATGGTCTGCGACAGGGTTCGCTTCCAGCGGTACTATGATCTATCTGAGAACGTGCTACCCTCATGGGTAGATGTAGAGCCCCCGAGTGATGATGAGCGCATCGAGTTTTTCATTAGGAAAACCCTGCAGTGCCTCGGGGAAATCAAGCCAATAGACGTGAGGAAGTATTACCACCACCACTCAGTGAAGCTCGGCCAGACAACAAGGCAGGTAGAGGAGAGGCTCAAGGTGCTTGATGGCATCAGGGGATTCAATGTAGAAGGGGACAATAACATGCACTACGGTCTGGATGAGGACGTTGAGAGGCTGGAAACCATCGACGGGGATTTCGGTTTCGATGATGTCAAGCTCCTCATATATTTCGATAACTTGATGTGGAACAGGGAGCGGGTCCAACACCTCTTCGGATTCGAGTCAAAGCTTGAGATATACCTGCCCCAGGACCAGAGGGTCTACGGCTACTACCACCTACCTGTTCTGTACGGTGATCAACTGGTCGCCCGGATCGAGCCCAAGATGGACAGGAAAGAGAAAAAACTCATCATAAGGGGCTACTGGACAGAACCAGGGTTCAAAGAAACCGAAGAGTACAAGGAAAAACTGGATAGAACCCTAAAGGACTTTGCCGCCTTCCATGGAGCCGAAACGATAAAGTGGCTAGGCTAGGTGTGCGGGCTTCACCATGGTCTTGGTCTTGAGGGGCTTCTCACCCTTCAAACCCGCGACGCACGCGTAAGCCGCCTCGGCCGCCTCGTTTTCTCCCTCGATGATGAAGATCTTGCTGCCCTCTGCACCATCAATGCCACCGCCTGCTACAGGGATGGCCTCAACACTGAAGAGCTGCTTAAACGCATCGATCTCGGTGAAGACCAAGCCCTGAATTAGTATCATTCCACAGGGCCAACCCATAGCCTTGTCGATGGCGTTGACTCCCATCAATGGAACGACCTCTGCCAGGTCCACGGGGACAAACTTCTCCAGGCCCGCGGGCAGGATGATCTTCGCACCGTTCCTGACCAGGTAACCGTA
>JAUWLH010000135.1 GCA_030613835.1 Candidatus Bathyarchaeota archaeon
CCAGAAGCTCAGCGAAGCCGAGGTTCTCCTAAACAGCGGAATCCTGTACGAGGACAAGACCATTCTCATTAGTCAGGAGATCTCCGACCCTGGGAAGATTGAGAGAGTCGTAGGGATGACCGTGGCGATGGGCGAGGGAAAGGTAATTACCAGTATTGACAATCTCCAGGAGGCCGAGATGATCAGCAGGATTGCTGAGAGGTGGGGAGTCAAGCAGGATGTACTCATTGAAATCACTCATGGCAGGTGCGGGGTCTCGCCGGGCGAGGACGCCGTTTGGGTCGCAAAGAGGCTAATGAAGCTGCCGGGGGTCAATCTCAGGGGCATCTACGGCTATGAGAACCCAGTTGATAGGGAAATAGCCTTGGCTAGGGACAAGCTGACCGTGGACACCGCCGATGCCATCAGGGACGTGGGCATCGATGTCGAGATTGTAAGCGCGGGAAGCACTGCCACCTACGAGGTAACGGGCTCCTACAAGGGCATAACCGAGATCGAGCCGGGGAGCTTCGTGTTCGGCGCTGGCAGTGAGGGCAGTGGCTACGGCTGGGATGCAAAGAACGATGTTTTCTTTAAGAACAGCCTTACAGTGCTGACCCAGGTGATAAGCGACAGGCACCAAGACAGGGTCGTGACCGACGCTGGGGTCAAGGTGATGAGCGGGGGACATAGTGGAGTCGAGCCAATAGTTCAGGTGATAGCGGATGGCGAGTACCTGAAGCCCGATAGGGTGGGCCTCAGCGAGGAGCACGGTACACTATACTTCAACGAGGGAAACGAGGAGCGGTCCAAGATGCGGTGGGGGCAGAAAATCCAGTTTGTGCCCAACCACTGCTGCACCACTGTGAACCAGCATGACGAGATGGTCATCGTCAAGGATGACCGTGTCTGTGCGGTCTGGCCCATCACGACACGTGGAAAGTATCAGTAGGGCTATACCCCTAGCGGGGATAGAAACTGGCCGAACTCTATAGAGTACCCCTCTGGGTCGCTGAGGCTGAACTCTCTCAGGTTCAGCCTTGAGCTGGAGTATACCTCCTCGTGGTCTAGCTTCAAACCCAGCTCCTTTAACTTGTTGAACCAAGCATCAATGTCGTCCACCATTACAATCAGCTTCACTGCCTTCTTCGAATCGATGTCCTCTGGGACAATGTCACCCCCAACGAGCCCCAGGTAGAACCTGCCCACTACCCTGAACACCTTCCACCAGTCGAGATCAACCTCAAGCGTGAAGCCGATTGATTCGTAAAAGGCTGACGCGGCCTCAAGGTCTCTGTAATAGAACAGGGTCATAGTGCCCTGCAACCCTTGCACAGACATGGGTATCGTTGAGCGGCAGCAGTGATGAAATTAACGGTCTGTTTATCTCGATAATGTTATTTATGTCAACTGTTAATGGTTTACTTGAGCTGGGTTGACCTTCAAAGTTGGATACTTGACGCCCAGAGAGGCAAACATATGGGACCTGCGCCGCAGGGATCGTTCTCAATCAGACATTGGTAGGGAGCTTGGAGTGAGCAGGCAAGCCGTCCACAAGGCTTACCACATCATTGACAGCAAGGTCGAGCAGGCGTTCATGGAGGCCGCCGAGACCAACAACCTGATCGTGAAGACCATCAACCTGGTCGAGGGGGTTATGGAGGCCCACAGCCCAGCCCATGACATCCCCGTGCTCGTGAGTCTCAGCAGGAGGAACGGGCTTAAGGTATGGTATCTGTACGAGGGGAACTGCGGCACATGTAACCTGGAGTCGTCGTGCAGGAGCGTACTGGAGGCTGAGGCCGAGGAGCGGGGGATAGAGCTCAACGCCATGCACAAGCTGTTGCCACCGCCACAGCTCGCCATTGAGATTTTCGGGAGGTACCATGATGATTAAATGGATTATCAACGCGTGCCCATTCGCGCCGGGGGTAGCCAAGCCAGCGTCCATGGCCACGCCTTCGGTGCCGGGGCTCACTATGAGGAGGAGGCTGGTCAACAGGAAATCGAGCATACTCGTACTCTCGTTTGTGAGTCTGACCCTGCTCTACAGCCACAGCTACCCGTCCTTGAACTTCTCAGGGACTCCGTTCCTGTTTGAGGACGGCTTCTTCATCAAGATGAGTATATACACGTACGTCACTAGCATGCTGGGCTACTACCTCAAGGAGTACAAGCGCAGGAACAAGTAGGGCACTGCCAATCAAAGGCAGAAAAACAAGTAAATAAATTTTTAGAGAATCTCAGTATCAGGATACTATTCACCTAGACGCACAACAACACAAAAAATAGAGGGGGAGTACTACAACAGAGAAAAAACCAAGCCCCCTTCCACCTAAGAAGCCGTAAAACAACCCCATTACGCCCCCAATCTACACAAAAACGCTATCTATTCTATATCTCTAGTAGTTAGTTGGCCCGTGTTGAGGAGTGTGGTTTGGTTTCATGGGTATGGAACAGCGGTGCATGTTTGTAGTCTGTATCTACACACCATTAGTTATAGGGTGTTTCCGATGAAATACTGTATCAGCAGAGGTTAACTAATTGAAGAACCGCAGATCTAAACTTGAAATCTACATAGACGTACTCCAGGTGATCAAAGAGGGTACAACGAAACCTACTCGCATTATGTATGGTGCGAATCTTTCATGGAAACTGCTCAAAGGTGTTCTTGGTAGTTTGGTTGATCAGGGTCTCATTGAGGAGGTTGATGAGTCTGGGTCTCGTGATAAACGGACGAACAGGGTTTATCATGTTACGGCTAAGGGTGATAGTGTTGTTAGGTACTTTGCTCACGCTAAGGGGCTTATTGAGGTGGATGGGTCAGGATTCCATCCCCTCCAGATCGCCAGAGCTTGACAGGATCACCCAACGCCCAGGAATGAACCCGTGAATGACCCACCTCTCAAGGAATTTTCCCCCGTATTACCTGTTACTTGAAACAAGCACCTGGCCACTTTCCCTTAATTCCATGCACCAGGAAAAAAAGGTAGGGAGGGGAGACCCCCGTAAACGAGCCCCAGTCATGTTTCATAAAAAGAATACATAAAACATCCTATTTTCCAAAAGATAAGTGGAAAATACGGGTAGAATGATGGCTAAAAAAGAGATAAGCGATTAGGTAGAACTTTTTTCTCGTATCTTCAATCAGGTCTCCTCAAGAAACAATGCCAGTGAAGCTCACGGATACCCCTTATGTGCATGCACATACGGAAACGTCAGAAGAAATGATTCAGAATATTGATTTGTTAAATGCATAATAATCACATCACAGAACTTACTATTCAAACTCCGCATTAGATTATTCTTGAGGACGGGTAATACTATTTCCAATCCAGCCACTCGGGAACTGGCTTGACCTTCCAGTCCTTCCCGTAGAGGAGGTCATCCATTGCAGGGAACACCTTGGGTGCTAACCAACTGTGATTGACGATCCACCTGATGACGCCGTGGAGGGGCGTGTCAGGCTTGCTATACGGGCATATAGCCATGCATATGGCGCAGTCGGTGCCCACTTGGTTCCAGTAAGCGCTGCAGGTCTCGGCCTCCACCTTCCACTTGAGAGTACCGTTGTACTCGGTCTTCTCTGAGGTAGGAATCGAGTCGCTGGGACACGTATAGGCGCATTTCATGCAATTATCACAGAACTCCTCGCCCGCGATGTCAATGGGGTCATCAACCACCAGAGGCATATCCGTGAGCACGGCGCTGAGGCGCACCCTTGAGCCAAGGGTCGGGGTTATGAGATAGCCGTTCCTGCCTATCTCCCCCATTCCAGCCTGGACGGCAAGCGGCGGAAGCACCACGTCATAGTGACCCGTGTGCTCGGCTATGCCCGTGTAACCCATACCGCTGAACCAGTAGGCCATGACTGTGCTGATATACGAGCCGTTCGCATACTGGTTGCCCGTCTCTGCAGCGGTTGGCGTGTGGGGTCCTGCGTGGACATGGGTGTGGCTCATCTCGGTTGCCATTACCAGCGCGTATGGAGGGTAATCCTGCTCCTTCCCATCGACTGTCCAAATTTTCTCCCACGATGTACGCTGGTTCGTGTAGACGCAGAGGGAGTCCACCTTGCACACGCCTACCACCTTTGCGCCAAGATGTTTGGCCAAACCTTTTGCGATCATAGTGGTTTTTTCAGGAGTAATATCATAGGGCTCTTTCTTGGGCTCGGCAAAGGCTATCCCTTTCATGTGTGGTGGGATACTGAACGATGCATCTATCATGGCGACGTTTGGCCTGTATCCCCCGTCGATGGTGCCGTCGATCCTGTTGAGCTTCCTGTGAATCCTGTCTACTTCCTCCCGTTCAGAGTGCCTTCCATAGTACTCATGGTACTCGGGAGTCCCAGTGACCAGCTTGTAACGCCGGGTCACGCTGTCACGTTCATCCGGTCTGGGAGCATCTCCTATGACGTAGCCCCTGACCCCTTTGAGGGCTAAAAGGTTGGGCTTCCTTGGGATTAGGAAGAGGAGCCCAACGACGCCCAGGAGACTAAAGTATCCTATCGGGATCAACCTGAGACCGGGTAAGTAGATGATGACATACATGAGTGTTACGTGGAAAGAGGCTCCAAGGAGGGAGACTATCACTGCCTGCCTCTCGTTCTCCTTATTGCTCTCATCAGCCATGTAGAGCATTACCAGAATCATGCCGAGGTCTAGGATGGTGAGTGTGAGCCCAATCATGGGTTATGTTTTGTGAATGGCGGGACTTTAACACCTTCGATACCCGGGGAAGCTTACTTAGGCTCGTGAAGATACTGGTTATGATATGGACGACGAGTGGGTTGCCGGGTACCAAAGACTATGGGAGATGAGGACCC
>JAUWLH010000229.1 GCA_030613835.1 Candidatus Bathyarchaeota archaeon
GGAAATGGTGTATATGCTGATCCCAGCTTCCGCCAATACGGCTGAGACTACTGAAAGGAACCCAACGAGGCTCAGGTCACGCACGATATCGAAGGTTATGGCACGGTACGGTCCCTCTGACTCACTGGACTCGAACAGGGGACCGAGTGTCGCCCAGTCAGATGTCCTTAGAATCAGGGAGACCTCGGCGTGGTCAACCGTAACCGATGAGAAGGGGTCAAGATTCTTGAATGCCTCAAGGGCCCGCTCTTTCTCACTTAAAGGCAGGCTGGTTATGATGAACTCATCGGGGTGAAGATGTATCTTTGTCGATGCGAAGACAGGCATCATATCGGATGAGGGTAAGATGTCGCTCATTTAGGTTAGATCCTGGATGCGTTTGCCTCTTCTTGTCAGCTCAACGATTCTGGCGCTGAGTTTCTTGTTTCTCCGCTTGAGCTCTTTTAGGAGGGCATTTGGCTTTGAGGGGCTCAGCATGTAGATGTCCTTTTCCACGAAGAGGTTTAGGATGGTCTGGTCCGAGTTTGTATAGTCCTTGAACTTGAAACCGCTTTTCCGTAGTATCTCGGCTTGGCCTGTGGCGTATTTCTTTGCCTCTTCATCTATCGTGTCGTCAACCTTGATGAAGACATCGGCCCTGTCGATGGACCTATATGGTATCAACACGTCCTTCCTTAGCAGCCTTTTGATGGAGAGTCCCTCCTTAGTGTGGCTGTACTTGCTATCGTAAACAGGGAAAAACTGGGGGATGCTGTATGTGAGGAACGCGGTGAGTATTAGAACAACCAAGTCCTCCCAGAACAGTTGGCTGCCAATGGTCATGCCCACCTGGAAGTGAATGACGATCTGGTAGATGTTGTAAACGAACAGGGGGAGGTTGACGGCGGGTATTACGTAACCCAGTATCCTCCTCCGCTGCATCATAGGTAGTGACGGGATATCCTCGGGCATTCTATGTTCCAGTGAATGAACGGGCATCTTGTATTAAATCCCTGTCCTCAACAGAAATAAGGGAGAGGAGGTGAAAGTAAGCCCATGACCATCACAGTTCTCCGTCTGGGACACAGGCCACAGAGGGACAAGAGGCTCTCCACCCACCTTATCCTGTGCGCAAGGGCTCTTGGCGCAGAGAGGGTCATCTACACCGGGATGAAAGATCCCCGGTTGGAGGAGGGTATTGCGAACGTGGTCAAGGAGTGGGGTGGCAGCTTCAGGCTTGAGTACACTTCGAGTCGCAGGAGCGTCATCAGGAACTGGAATGGGAAGATGGTGCACCTCACCATGTACGGTTTACAGGCCCACGAGGTGATCAACGAGGTGAAGAAGAATGAGGAGCCCCTGCTGATAGTGGTGGGAGGGGCAAAGGTTCCGTGGGACGTGTACGAGGAGGCGGACTGGAACATATCAGTGACCACCCAGCCCCATAGCGAGGTCAGCGCCCTGGCGATTTTCATGCATTTGTTACAGGGCGATGCGGCGCTGCAGCACGAGTTCCCAGGTGGACGGCTGAAGATTACGCCGAACCCTAGGGGAAAGGACGTTGATGTCGAGGGAGGTCGGCGTAAACGCGGGTCAGCAAAGACTAAATCGAGCGAGTTAACATAGTATTAAGGTCTGAATAATGGTGTCCATATACTCGGTCAATAACGAGACTTTAAACAACATAGCCAGGGTTCTGGGTGGAGACGATGGCGTAAGGATCATCGGAGTTCTCAGCGAGCGCAGGAACATCACCGTCGAGGAGATGACTGAGATCACTGAGATCCAGATAAATGACGTTAGGAAGCTTCTATACAGGTTTTACAACCACAGCCTAGTCACGAACCGACGGTTCAGGGACAAGGAAACGGGCTGGTTCATTTTCCAGTGGAGCCTCCAGCCTGAGCTGGTTGAGGCCTACGTCACCAGCACAAAGCAGAAGATACTGCGGAAGCTTGAGTCCAGACTTGAATATGAGCTCACGCACGAGTTCTATCACTGCGGCACCCCCCAGTGTCCGAACACGACTTTTGAGGTGGCCATGGATACGGTTTTCCATTGTCCTCACTGCAACGAGCCTCTGCACAGGGTGGACAACAACCCAGTAATAGAGTTCCTTGAGAAGAAGGTCGCGGAGATTAAGGAGGAGCTTGACACCTGAGCCTCCCCTCTAGGGAGGAGGCCATCGAGATTCTTGAGGCCGTGGGTACCCCCAGCCATGTCATCGACCACTGCATAAACGTGACGAGGATAGCGCTGCGAATAGGCAGCCAGCTCATCTTCAGGGGTCACGAGGTGGATATGCAGCTGGTTGAGGCCGGGGCGCTGCTACATGATATAGGCAGGAGCAGGACCCATGAGATAGACCACGCCATCGTTGGCGCAGAGATCGTGAGGGAGATGGGGATGCCTGACGAACTCGTCAATATCATCGAGGTACATATAGGTGCGGGCATACCCGCTGACGAGGCCGTCGAGCTTGGTTTACCTGAGAAGCACTATTTCGCGGAGACCATTGAGGAGAAGATCGTGGCTTACGCGGACAAGCTAATTATGGGCAGGCGTGAAGTACCTTTCAAGTTGACTGTGGACGGTTTCGCGTTAAAGCTAGGCGAGGATCATCCCAGCATCGACCGCCTTTGGACGCTGCACAACGAGATGGAGGACCTTCTTCAAGGTCTGACGAGTTAACGTTTTATGTAGGGCAATGATTCAATAGGGATAGCGAGGGCCGGTAGTCCAGCTTGGTAGGATGCCGCCTTTACGAGGCGGAGGTCGGTGGTTCAAGTCCTCCCCGGCCCACCAAAAATTTTATTCCATTAGTTTTATATTGAAATATTTGCGAGTCCGGTGGGATTTACCTAAACTTTTATTCCATTGGTATTTGATATCATCCTAATAAATTGGGTGTAATTATCGAACAAAAAAATGTTTATTTGAACACGTTGGAATGGACTTAGATAGACTAGTACAGCTTGACATTACAGACACAGAAAAGACGATAGAAGAGCTAACACGAATTGCAGATGAAAGATCGATACGAATGAACTCAGCATCCCAGATAATGACTGATAGTTTTTCTACATGGTGGGAGCAGAAAAATCACATATTCCGATACCACATCGAAGGAAATTTCTTCAGAGTCTGGGTTTCAGACGCGCGCAGGAGGATTAAATAATTAGTTTGGAGAGTTTTTTTACCGTTCTTTCACTCATTTTATGGGTAACTAGAGGGTCAGTTTCTCTTCCACAACTCAAAACATCTCATTAAAC
>JAUWLH010000207.1 GCA_030613835.1 Candidatus Bathyarchaeota archaeon
AAAAGAACGCCGTATAAGCTCCTCATCAGAAACACTATACTCAGCCTTAAACCCCACCAAGTAGACCCCAGGATCTATCCTCTTAACATGCTCAATAACCTTAGGCAAAGGCTTCAACTCGATTATCCAATTGTCCTTTCCCGAAGGAGTTTTCTCCATCTTTCTATCAGATGCACCATAATCAGCAGCCGCAGCCGAAAGAATAGCTAAGTCGTATTTCTTTGATCCGAGTTCATCCTGAACCGCTACAAGCATATCATCGGTTCCCAGAATATTGATCACATTCACACCCACCGGGGGCTTCGCGGAGCCTGGCCCATAGACCAATGTAACCTCAGCGCCCCTGTCCAACGCGTTCTGGGCTATAGCTACGCCCATCTTACCCGAGCTAGGATTTGTGATATACCTGAACGCGTCCAAGTAAGCCCTAGTTGGACCTCCTGTCACCAGAACCCGTCTACCAGCAAAGTCTTTCACTACGTTGAGCTTTGATACGACGGCGTGTACTATCTCAGCTGTCCCAGGGATCTTTGCCTTGCCCTCCTCAAACCTAGGCATCAAGACATCAACACCATGTTTCCTGAGTTTCTCGATGTTCTCCAGTACGATGCTGTGCTTGTACATGGACGCGTGCATCGCGGGAGCGATGATGACCGGGATACCTGCTCCTATTCCGGTTGTTAACGTTGTTGTTACGGGGGTATCATCGATACCGCATGCTACTTTCCCTATTGTGTTAGCTGTGCTTGGGGCGACAAGTATCAGGTCGGCTCTCTGTGGGTGTTCTCCTGCATATGCTACATGCTCGATCTGACCTGTTAGCTTGGTGACGACGGGGTTTCCGGTAGCCCATTCAACCATATCTGGGTGTACTATCTGCTGAGAATGCTTGGACATGACTGCGTAGACCTCGGCGCCCCGTCTCATGAGTTCTCTGGCGATCTCGGTGCTTTTTATGGCTGCTACGCTTCCAGTCATGCATAGTATTATCTTCCTGCCGGCGAGTTCCTGGCTTTTTGTTCCTATTATTTCCTTGGATGTGTGTTCCCCGAAAGCCATATCTTTTCAAGGAAAGCGTCATGTATTTGGTTATTAATAGTCTTTGATGACAAATATGAGTGACGTGTGTTGCTCAGTCTCGTTGATGGCTGGTTCTGCTCTGAAACTTGGTGCACGTACAATAGTGTCTGACGATCTGGTCGATGTACTTATGAAGGCTCTAGCTGCGTTGCAAGAGACATTAACCAGCAATTAGGTAACAACCACTATATTGGTGGCCATCAAGGGTTTCATTGAACCATGTATCCTAGAGTTAACTCAAAGAGCCTAATGTTCATCGCGATCATGGCGTCACTGGGAAACGTATTGAGCTTTATCACAATGCAGCTGACTCCCATAGCCCCAAACATACCGTTGGGTCCTGTGAGTGTTAGCATAGCCCTTGATATTAGCCACCTCACAACATTCATAGCAGCAATGTATGGGGGACCCGTTGTTGGTGCGATTACGGGGGCTGTGGGTGGTCTCGTTGCTGCTTTTCAGTTTGGGTTTAGTCAGGGTAATATCGTTACAGGGATTGGCTTGCCTGTGGGTAAGGCACTTACGGGTCTTACTGCGGGGTTTGTTTTCAACTGGTTCAAGGAGTCAAGATACTCCAACGTAATCTCTGCCATGGTTTCCTATGTTCCAGAGGGTATTCTTACATATACTCTGTTCAGGTATCTTCTCCCGGTCTCGACGGGTATCCCGGTTGGAATCGCGGTAGCTATATCCTTTCAAATCATCACTAAGGCGTTTGTCGAGATGGTGATTCTGGGTGTATTGCTATCTGGGTTGACTGGGAACGTTGGCTTCAGGGGCTTTATTGAGGGCTATTTCAGAAAAGACCAATAAACCTAGGGCGCGTTACTCCTTCTACACTTTTTCGTGTCGATGTTATCGTTGAGTTGGATGGAATGAAGATAATAAACATCTTTCAACCACATCTTTACCAGACAACGAAACCAAACACAACACCATTTTTCATAAAAACAGTGCGAAACCAGAACATCGCCTTACTACTATCCCTTGCGAGATTATTTACCCCAGCGATTACCATTGTCCTTCATTAACACCTTGATCCACAATAAATACGCGAGTCCGCTGGTTGATACTCTATGTCAGACAATGACCTTCGAGAACAGCGGACTCAATATTTCATCTGGTTCGCTACTTTTCAGAGTTTATACTCCATTTTAGTTAACATCATTACATTTCATATCAAATGGGTCTACGGGTGACTACACATCTCAAGTGTCATCAACAACACACTAAAACCCCTAGACCTTTGCCTCATATGAAGCACGCCCAGTGTGGGTTTATTTCTAGAATATTTCATCAAAGTCTATTGTGACCTGTGTCTCCGTGAACCCTTTTGAATACACCGATACTCCACCCCCTCTCATGTAATTTATTAAACATGGAGATCGTGTTTGGATTCACTTTCCGTATAGATACAATAACATCCCAACTCTGACCTTGCCTAGGTTTCTTAATATTAAGACTTTGAATACCATAAGTAAAAATGCGTGTGCCATATGAAAATATGGGTCATAATTACAGCCCTTATTCTAGCTGGCTGTAATCCACGCATATGCACCCTGTCACAGGTTTTCCGTGAGCATATCTCGCAGTTGTTTCTCAGATTTGGCTCCCACATCACGGTAGACGAGTTCTCCTTGTTTGAAAATCATGAAACACGGGATTCCTTTTACATCGTACTTTGAGGCATTGATAAGGTTCCGGTCAACGTTAATAGTGATTATTTGATACCCCGTGTCCTCCTTGTCTAGTTTTTTAAGCATTTTTTTAATAGTATGACAGGGTGGGCACCATGAAGCCCAGTACTCGACCAGCACCGGTTTCGTTGAGTTAAGCACCTTCTCCGAGAAGTCTCTGTCACTTATCTCCATCTTACTCGTCCTCGTCAGATATCACAAGATAGGGGTCATACCCTTCATATGTACGGCTACCTGGCTCGTAGACTTCAAGGGTCATGGCTTCCTTGTGGTCACCGTTCCACCATGTCTGGGGGAAAACAGTGTCCCTAACCGACTCTAATCGTTCACGGATCTCAGATTGAAGAAGGAGCGTGAACATTCTATCGATCTCCACCTCAAGCGGAGTCTTGGGTTCATACCCTAGATTCTCACGAAGCTTCTTGGCGACAACCATGAACGGGTGTTCATCGGCCTCGACACGTGGGTTCTCCACACGCTGTATCTGGACCGTTAACCCATGTTTCTGACTACCTACCTTCGCGACAATCTCCGCTAGCTCTTTAACCTTGTAAAGCTGGCTCAACTGGTTAACGACATCATACTGACCCGGCTCCGGAGGTGATGACAATAGTCTAACCATGCACTCCATGGCGTCCTCGAGGGCAAGGTACCCCCGGATCTGTTCTCCTGAACCGTAGATGGTAAG
>JAUWLH010000164.1 GCA_030613835.1 Candidatus Bathyarchaeota archaeon
TAAGAGATTTCCAGGCTATGATTAGAATATGAAACTTCAAAGTAGAAAACATCTTAACTATTTTTTACTATTAGTGATTTCTCTACATTGCATTAATACGCCGATTTTATACGCCCAGTTTATAGTTGATAAGGAATGGGAGTTTCTCATTGGTAGTCCTAGAAGAGATGAAGCATTAAGCGTCATGGAAACCATAGACAATGGATTCATAATTATAGGAGTTACATGGTCATTTGGTAACTCTGATGGCGTGCGCGTTCCATTGTTTTAGTATAACTTGATTTTAATAAGGAACGTTCTTCAGGCTTCTGGTGGTATGGGTTTAGGTGGGTTACCATCGATTCTATCTTTGAGACTGATTATCGCTGCTATCTGTCCCTCATGATGCAGAATCTCTAAAACAAGAATCATAAGATAAGTCTCCCTCTTCTCGTCTCAAATATACTAATCGATGTGTTCCTCAAGCGACTCTGGGGTTAGGTCTTGAAACCCTTTGAGTGATTAATTCTTTCCAGCTTCAATATCACCCATTATCGCTGCTAACGATAGTTCTGTATCTTCCTGGACCCTTTCGGCCAACTTGTTGGTAGGTAGTTTAGGCTGTTTGTGAAAGCTCGTGGGAGGTATACGTTTAGTATCATTGAGATGTGCCTGAGAAGCCACTTCAGAGTTCGATTCGGGGGTAACTCTCTAGTTTAATATCTCACCATCTATCTTCCTCAGGTCCCACTCTAATCGGGTCAATCCAAACTCGGTGAAGATTTTCATTGCCCCGATTTTTGGTTAAGTGGTCTCCATGAACTGTAAAGGAGTTACCTAATTAGTAATACCTTTCATACAAACTTTTTTTCAGAGCGAAAAAGGATGTGATTGGAGGGTATTCTAATTCTTTGGTTCCGGATCCCTAATGAGTGAGCTGACCGTACAATGGAAGAACCCATCCCTCCTAGGTACAACTATACTTGGACAATCCACCTGAACGACTTCAACCCCGATACTCTCGAGCCACTTGATGCCCTTCTGGGTACTCGATGGTGGGGAAGGCACCATGACTTTACCTGGCCCTAGTACAACCCCTGTTTCAGGTCCTACGACATTGACTCCGTAATGCTGGCACACGTCATCGGGCGGTGTTACGAAGTTCCAGTCCATCTCCGCTTCCATCCAGTTAGCGAGATAGGGACTAATCCATTCCGGGTCACAGATCGATGTATGTTTGTCAACCATCTGATAGGTTATGTTAAGCGGTGAACTACCTATCCTGTAACCATAGCCGGGGGCGATTCTGATATCCACGTCAGGGTCCTGCTGTTTGACGATATTGGCCAGTTGATTGAACCCGGACTCGTTTGCCCTCATAACATCCGGCTCATGGGTGTTGTAATAGATTCCATGAATCTGAATGATCATGTGTTTCTCGTCGAGCCAACCAATTGTTCCGCCCTCGGCCATCCCTTTCCCTGTTATCATACCTACGACGGGGCACCCTATTTCAGCAAGTGTCTGATAAACTGGTACTTCCTCGCCCCTGCGGATCTCGCTGAGCATCCTCAGGATTATCCTTCCATAAACTGCTGGGTATGAGGAATCATCTGTGTCTATCGAGAAAACCTGGTGGAGCTGGTTGTACGGCACAGTTTTTCTTAGCGCTACCTCAACTTGCTCGTCCTTGAAAGCCTTGACCACGTTCTCGTGGTCTTTAATCATCTCTTCCAGGTTTGGTTTTTCATGCATCCCCCACGCTTCCAAGGATGTCTCATGAGGAGGCCACGGCGTAGGCTTACCAACACTGAGAAACTCTTTCCCAGGTCTGTGAAGCATCACCATCCTAAGCTTGCCAATGGAGGTGTTAGCCTTCCATTTACGCCCCCAGTATCTTGGCATATCTTCCTCGAAGTCTGTGAGCATCTGGAATCCGGGCGGATATCCTCCTGATCGCGTTTTCTGGCTCATGAAAAATCGTTAATTTGATTCATATGATTATATTTAACATGTCCGCGCGTGTAATAAAGAGAATAAGTGAGTTCTAGGCCTCGACCTTGTACTTGTCGTAGAGCTTTTTCAACAGTACATTAAGTTCACGTGCCCTCTCCTCAGACTCGCTGGGCTTTAGCTCCTTGCAGTCGTAGCCCACGACCTCCCGCATGTACTCCACGTTCTCGTCCATATACACAACGGTACCGTCGCCCTTGATCTGTTTGATGCCGTCGAACTGGCCGCCGGCCTGGTTTATTTTGATGGCCTCATCTATCCCGATATCCGGCACGAACACCTCGGCTCCGTTCTCCCCGAGCCTGCACGGGTAAGAACCTGGTAGACCGTTGGGTCCGGGTACACATTCCATCTCCTGGTTTGTGTTATAATAGACGGCTAGCACGTTCTTCAGGAAGCTGGCGGCTGTCCTCATCTGGTCTACAAGTACACCTGAATATTGGGTGCTTGCTGCATGACCTGCCTCAGCATACATGTCCTTTAGCTTCGTGTTTGGATACCTGTCTGTAACATTTTCCCCATTTACTAAGATTTTAACCCAGAAAGGAGCATCCATCCTTTTTGTATAGAAAGTACCGTGGTGTCCGACCCCATAGATCTTAACACTACTGAATGGGACTTTCATATCGCGGGCAACTATCCGCTTG
Source organism: Candidatus Bathyarchaeota archaeon (assembly GCA_030613835.1). GTDB lineage: Archaea > Thermoproteota > Bathyarchaeia > TCS64 > TCS64 > RBG-16-57-9. Next base: position 2,640 of record JAUWLH010000164.1, read on the forward strand.
AACCTGAAAATTCCCATATCCATATTACCTCCCCCACAAACGGGAGCCATGCCCAGCTTATCCAGCACAACGTTGGTGGCATCAGGGAACGCCCCGTTCACCACCTTGATGTCCTCGCCGCTCTTCTTAATAGACTGCATGAGCTTCATGGCCAATGTAAGGTGGTTAGGCAACCATGGGCCAATGGGTCCGATCTTCTTGTACTCATCATCAGGCAGGAGCCTGGTAATCCACCAGCTTCCGAGACTCGCAAGGTTACAGATCACTTTTGGCCTCAGCTCGGAAAGCATCTCCGCCGTGCCCTCGATATCGAACAAATTAATCTTATGGAAGCTAAGGTCAGGGTAAAAGCCGAAACTATGCGCTACGTGAAGGCTCTCCTCTACCTCGAACCTGCCCTTCGTCTCGTTCACATCGGCGCCTATCACCTTGATGGGTAGCCCCATGGAGGCTATCTGGTACATCATGTCGTGCCCGACGCTACCAGCCGAGCCAATGATCAGAACACTGTCAACCATAACAATCAGAAAAAAGGGTATACCCACGACTATTAATAACTTCACAGAGCCAAAGCAAGATTTAGTTGACCATTAGCAGATGCTAAATAAGCCGTAAATCACACCTAACCCATGTCCTTTACCACTCGACCTGTAATTCAGGGCACCAACGGCATGGTCTCCAGTACTCACTACCAAGCAACTATCGAGGGCCTACGGATCCTACAGGAGGGAGGAAACGTCTTCGACGCCGGGGCAACAATGTGGTTCTGCTTAAGCCTCCTTAAGCCCCACCTCATAGGCGTCGCGGGTGAGAGTCCCATTCTCCTCTACCACAACGACGAGGAAAAGGTGGTCTCGGTCAACGGACAGGGTCCAGCCCCAATGGCAGCTACTATTGATTGGTTCAAGGAGCAAGGATATCCCATGATACCTGAGGATGGGTTCACCCCTGCTTGCGTCCCCGGGGCATTTGATGCATGGCTCACCACGCTTGAAGAGTATGGTTCCATGGGCTTTGACCGTGTGCTCGACCCAGCTATTAGGATAGCCAGCGAGGGCTTCCCCATGTTCCCTACATTGGCCGCGTTCCTCAGAAGGTTTCAACCCAGGTGTGTGGAAGAATGGCCCACATCAGCTGCGATATATCTACCCGGCGGGAAGGTGCCAGCTGTAGGTCAAATCCTCAACAACCCTGACTGGGCTAGGACTTTCAAGGAGGTAAGGAAAACCTATCTCTCGTCCGCCAAGACGGGTAGGGACGCGGGAATTGACGCTGTCCGCAAGTACTTTTACGACGGTCCCATCGCCCACGCCATGGTGGATTTCATGCATGGCTTCAAATGCAAGGACGTGTATGGTAAGGAAAACTACGGCCTGCTTACCCTCGATGACATGCGCGAGTACAGGGCCACATTCGAGAAGTCAGTGCACGTGGACTATGACGGCGTCGATGTCCACAAATGCGGTCTGTGGACCCAGGGGCCGGTTTTCCTCCAGCAGCTTAGGATACTTGAACGCTACGACCTACAAACGATGGGTCACAACTCAGTGGAGTACCTCCACACCCTC
>JAUWLH010000247.1 GCA_030613835.1 Candidatus Bathyarchaeota archaeon
CTACATGACTACCCACATGCTGAGGCATGAGGCCAGGCGCGATGCGAACCTGGTCATTCACGGCATCATCACAGAGGGCGGGACCGCCAATAACATCATACCTGATAGGGCGGTTCTGGATTTCGGCGTTAGAAGCAGCGACCAGGATTACCTCGATAAGATGGTTGACAAAGTGGCCCGATGCGGGGAAGGCGCAGCGTTAGCGATGGGTGTTGAGGTGGAGATCACCAAGGGAAGGTTCTACTCCAGCAAGAAGCTGAACTACCCCATGATCAGGACCCTCTGGCAGAACTACGCCGACCTGGGGGCACCAGTGACTGACTGGAAGGAGTCCGTGCACAGGATGCCCATGGCCTCGACTGATTACGGTGATGTCTCCCAGAGGACGCCCTCCGCTGGGAGCTACATCGGGATTGCTCCGCCGGGAACTCCGGGGCACAGCATCCAGCTTGCGGAAGCGTCAATGACCCCAGAGGGACTCGACGCGATGATCGTTGGGACAAAGGCGCTGGGTATGACGTTGGTGGAGTTGCTGGCTAAACCCGAGATACTAAAAGAGGCGAAGGAGTACTTCGACTCCAATTAACCCTCTTTTTTCAGAAAATCCAGTCCACGGTATTGTTTCAGGGCTTCAAACAGGAACGCCCCCCCGCTGAACAATCCAATGAACAGGGTCACAAGGTCCCTAAAGTCGCCCCTCCACGGCCAGTAGCTGACGTAGCTAACGAGCAAGCCGAGGATAAGGGCAGAGTATATTGTCAACCTGGGGATTAGCATACCTCTGAGCATCATGAAGCTGCGGAGGGCCTCGATGCTCTCCTGGTCGTTGATGACGTACTTTCCGTCGAAATCTGTCTCAATGAGCTTTAGGTCCTGGAGCTTGTTGACGTGGTACTGGGCCAGGCTTGGAGTGCTGAGTTTGAGGCTTCGCCATATCTCCCTGACGCCTATGCCATCGTCGGCGGTTAGGATGCACAGGTAGACGTCAAGGGTTTTGCCGTAGATCCGCTTTGCTTGCGCCATGTCATCCACCAAGCTCTATCGAAGCCAACTCCTCAAGGGAGCCGAGGCTGTTCACTTTGAACATTCCATTGCTCAGTGTGTAAAGGTTGTCCTCGATGTAGAGGCTCCTCTCCACCTGGTAATCGCTGTCGAACCAGTACCCGCTCTTGAGGAACTCCGTGGGGTCCTGGATATGGGTCACCTTGCCCCTGAGCTCGATGCCTTCCTCGCTGATATCGAAGACGTATGCCCCTTGGTACACGTACTCGCCGTACCAGTCGTCAGGTGCCTTGCCGTCCGCGAAATCGGATTCGTCTATCTGGGCCTCCAGTATTGGCAACACCAGCAGGTTCCTTGCCCTGCTGAACAGGAAGGCGTGGTGGTCGTAGAGGGCGTTGCTCTCGGTTCCCCTGTCTCCTATCACCAGCTTTGCCAGCTCCTTGGGGTCGGACACGTCGCTGACATCGAAGAGGCTTATTTTGACTCCCTGCTGCCACGCGATCTCGCCCCACTTGTCCTCGACTGTCTCCTTGCCTATGCCTATGAGTATGTTCTCGTCGTATGGGTGGAGGTACGTGCTGAACCCCGGTATCTTCAGTGCCCCTAGTACCTCTGGGTTCTCGGGGTCGCTGAGGTCGATAGTGAACAGGGGGTCGGTTATCTTGAATGTCACGAGATAGCACCTGTCACCTATGAATCGACTGCTGTAGATTTGCTCGCCCTCTGCCAGCCCCTCGACACTTCCAACGATGTAAAGCTCGGAGTCCATGACGTAGACGTTGTTGCCCTCCCTGCGGCCTTCGTTGGTACCCGTTGTAGCGATCCTGAAGTAGCCGTCGTGCTCGTCCATGCTGAACTGATTCAACACGTATCCTGGGACTGTCCCGTTGGCCCTGAACTTGATCTCGCCGTCCTGGATGCTTATCTTGGTAATCCTGGTCTCCCTCCACCAGCCTTCGCTGATGAGGTACAAGTTGGTAGGGCTAACGTAGATGGTGCTCCCCTCGTCCAAAAGGAAAGTCTCAGTGGTTAGCTTTGCCTCGTCGTTTTGCACGTCCAAGCTTGCGATGGTGTGGTATGCCATCCATCCCCTTGTGTTGTTGGGGTACCAAATGCAATCGGCGTCGATGGTGGACCATGTCTCTCCCTCCCTGATGGTGGGGAGCTCCACTATATCGTCGTAGATGTACGCTGGGTTCCTGATGATGAAGTAGAGGTGGTCACCGATAAGGCGGCTGTTAAAGTAGGTGCCGTCCATGTTTATCTCCCTGACCTCCCCGGGGCTTCCCCTGTCGCTAATGTCAAGGATGGTGAGGATTGACCTGTACTCGTCCTGTGCCATGCCGTCCACCTCGTAATAGTAGTAATAGTTGGGGATCTGGGCCGTGAACACTATGAGCCTGTCTCCGCTTATGTAGATGTCCTGGATTGGCCTGCTCATGTTTGTCCTTGAGACTATCTTGACATCAGATGCAGGGTAGGCCTGAACTATGATTATCTCGCTTCCCTTGGCGTAGTAGATGTAGGTTCCATCTGTCTTGACTACGTCTGCCTCGTCCACTCCCTCGACCTGGACGTTGGTGCCTGAATAGTCTAGGCCCCCCTCCGCCTCTGGTGCTATTCCTGTAACCTCAAATGCTATTTCTGGATTCCCGCCAGAAAGAGTTACGGCTTCCTCCATAACCATAACATCTGAGAATCCTCTTCCAAACATTGGGAACCCCCAGTATCCTTCACCGGAGTCCCTCATGGTCAAGTACTCCTTGAGCTCGTCGTAGCTCTGGAACTGATTCATGTACCCGAACATGTTAGATAGGTCCGATGTGGGCATGTAGACGCCCCCGTAGTTGAACATAAGCCCCCCCAGCGCTCCCCCCATGAGGAAGGCAACTATGGCGAATGACGCCAGTTTCCTGGTGTCCACGCTAACCTGCATTATAGGTAGTCTCATTTTCGATCTGGATTACACTATTGAGTTATTTGATATAATCCTA
>JAUWLH010000266.1 GCA_030613835.1 Candidatus Bathyarchaeota archaeon
GTCCTTGCTGGGCTTTAGACCTTTGATCTTTACATAGTCATGCCACGCCTGGGCGTCCTCGACCATAAGCTGGAGCCTCGCTGATTTCTCGTCCATCACCTTGTGGCTCCCCATACTGACATCCACGAGCCCGACATGGCAATCTGATGCATAATTGTATATCTTGACCCAATCTCTATCCAATTTCAGTTCGAAGCCTAGTATCTCCTCATAGAACCTTGCGGCTTCCCCAATCCCGTCATAATACATGAACATGAGCCCCCCTTTTATCTTCGGAATCATGACTATACGTCCAGTTTTACCCTTTTCTTTCTGTCGATGGCATTATCAACTCATCGTTCACTGTCTACGCATGAACATCGAGAAGATTAGGGAGAACTTTCCCCACATCGATGATATGATTTACCTGGGAGCTGCTGGTAGCGCCCCCTTTAACCTCATCAACTACAACGCCGTGATGGAGTGCTGGAACAGGCGGAGATACGGCAGCACACTGGGCGGAACGGATCACGCCTGGTTCAGCGAGAAGGACCCCATGGCACGGGAGGAGGGTGCTAAGCTCATGGGGGCATCTCCTGATGAACTTTGTATCGTCAGCAGAGTGGTTCAGGGGCTAAATATGATCAAGAACACACTGGGCTATAACGAGCCGTGGAAAAAGGGTGACAACGTCGTGATGACCGACCAAGCGTACCCCAGTACTGGTCACACGCTCCTCGCATTGAAGAGGCACGGAGTCGAGCTCAGGGTCATAAAGCACAGAGACGGCAGGATCATGCGCGAGGACATGGAGAATACTGTGGACGAGAACACTAGAATCGTTGTCATCAACAGAACCAGCGTCGGCAGCGGGTTCACCTATGATGTCAAGCAGGTCTGCGAGATCGCCCACGAGAAGGGCGCATACGTCCTTGACGACGCGATCCAGACCATTGGTTCCAAAGTCGTTGACGTCCACAACGATGACATCGATTTCCTGGTCACTGGCAGCTACAAATGGCAGTGTGGACCGCCAGAGGCGGGGTTCCTGTACGTGAAGCAGAGTCTCTGCGATGAGCTTCTGCCAAGCTTCTGGAGCTACATTAACGTGGACAAGGGGCCCGGCGTTACCGGGTTCGACAAGTTTCCATTCGGTAACCTTGACCACGACAGCGTCAAGAGCTACGATTACCCGTTCCCGCAGACTGCTCAACGTTTTGAGCCGGGAACCACAGCGACTGATGAGATATGGGCGTGGCATGCTGTCCTCAAATGGCTAAACGAGCTGGGAAAGGAGAACATAGAGAAGCGGAACATGAAGCTGGGCCGCTACATCAGCGAGGAGCTTGAGAGAATTGGATGCACGGTGAAGACCCCATGGGATCCTGAGCCAGATGCATTGAACACCCACAGGCACGCCTTGATTATGTACACCACAGGTAGTGATGAACTTGATAGGAAAACCACCGCCCAGCTCAGGGGACGCCCTATCAAGCAGGTGAGAGGCCCAACAATGAAATATCAGGCTGGTTACGGCGGCGTGAGGGTGAGTCCACACTTCTACAACACGGAGGAGGAGATCGACCTCTTCGTGGCGTATCTGAAGAAGCTGGTGTCCTAACTCCACCGCATGTGTATCATCTGGTCGCTGTATCCGAGGAGCCTGCCAAAGCCTACTGCGATTTCCCTCTTGGCTTTTCCCTCATATTTCCTTGACTCCTGTAATTTCGCTTTGTTCTCTTTCAGTTTGAGGTACTTTTCCAACGTCTCGGGGTTCTTGTATATGATGAAGACCCAGACACCCGACAAGTCCATATCCCCGAACAGGTCTGTGATGATGAGCTCTTTCTCATGGTAGAATCCAATTCCGTTTCTCTCGGCATACTCTTTCATGTAGGGCAGGATGATATCATAATCTTTAGGATTAAACGGGGCACTGAGGCTCATCTCCTTCGCTTCGTTCTTGGCTGCTTCGCACCATGCCTTGATCTCGCCCACGTGCATACCTAGCTTGAACTGATCCATATTGATCAGAAAATACTACCCGGCTAGGAATTTGAGGTTAATTAGAGGTTAGAATATGATGGATGTGACTCCGAGGAACAAAAGAGCCCATATAATTATTGCACTTATGACCACGTTCATCACGGCTACCATCGCGGCCTTGACCCCTCCGGTCTCGTAGTACTTGCCCACAAGGAACAGGTAGATGGCAAGCTGAGCTAGCCCTCCCACCTCACTTCCAATTAAGCTACCGAGGACGATGTTCGCGGTGGTCGCGAGAGCCGTGATCCAGACGGCGTCCATGAACTTTGCCTGATCGGCTCCTACTAATATCCTCCCAGATACCCAAAGAATCGGTGCTTGGATGATACTGCTTACAATGATTCCTGTAATCGCTTCAACAATCATGACATATGGAACACCTAGAAACTGATTATTGAAGATTCTCTGACTTTCTCAACCTCTAAATAACATCAGATACCATTTCGATGATAACGATGAAGGGCAAGATACTGCTGACCGGCTACGAGCCGTTTCTGGACATGAAGAGAAATCCCAGTATGGAGGCCATCAGGCGCCTTGACGGGATGGAGTACAACGGGTACGAGGTGGTCGTGGAGGAACTGCCCATGAAGTACGCCGAGATCAGGGGCATCATCAGCGGCCTCATCGACAAGCATCAGCCAGCTGCCGTAATCTGTACGGGTGTCTCAAGCATCGCTACCGATATCCCTGGCGAGAGGGTAGCCATAAACGTAGGCAGCGCCGACGGCAGAGTCAACTTCGGGTACGAGAGGCTGGACCAGATCCTGAACCCCGACGGCCCG
>JAUWLH010000192.1 GCA_030613835.1 Candidatus Bathyarchaeota archaeon
AATCCGGATAAAGTCATGATAAGTTAACAAGTCATGACAACCGAATGTTGAATCATGAATTTTGACAACTTCATCTAACGGCAGCAGTACCCGCTGCGCCGTGTGTCTTATATCAGACGATTCCTCGTCCATACAATGGGAGCATTCCTTAAGACGAAGTGAAGCGGAGCAATTCAACCATCTCCGCGCTCTCCCCATAGAAATTTACTTTTAACCCAGGGCGCGCGCGTCTGTTTAAACCATATGTTTTCACGCCTTCCACCAGTTGAACTCGATAAACCTGACTTTCTCGTTATTGACCACCGCAATTATGAATGCCTTGCGTACCGTACTCGCCAGTCTGCCGGCTTTAACGATCTCCGACGCAGAGATCATCTCTTCCTCTTTCATAATCTGGACCACGTATGGCGCATGATCCCTGCCTGGGCCCTCCCCGTATACCGCGAAATCGCAGCCGTACTTGATCCCAGGGGTTACCACATAGCCCCTTTCCCTGAGTTCCTTATATACTAAGTATTTATCGCTGAAGCCGTCGAACGTTGATTCAAAAATCTTCCTCAGGTTCTCCTTGGGCAGGTTTTTTCCCTGTCTCCGCACCTTGACTTCTTTTTTTTCGAGAAGATAAAGGGCCTCTACGGGGTCTAACAGGAGAGGGGCGTCAAAGTTCTTTGTTGGTCTTGGGATCCCCAGTGGCTTTCCGTAGAACCTGTCATTGAAAAGCAGTCTAGCCTGATCAGGGGACCACACAACAAGTCTGTTGTCATCAAGGAGTTCTGCGACGGTCTTACCTGACAAAAGTGATCAGCCCTATAGGGCGATGATGCGTATGAGGTCTGAAGCATCCCTCACGGTGTCGACAAGCTCCTCCATTTGATTTACGGTGTCTTTGAGCGTGATAATGGTTGGGAAAGGTGCGTCGCTTGCGATGATGTCCATCTCGACCTTTACGTGAATGGTATCCACTTTTCTCTCCAGTTCATCGATCTCGTTAGTGAATCCAATGGATTTCTCGCTGTTGAATCCTAGGCTCATCATGGCTTCGCGTAGCTTTATCAGTGAATCGAATGCTAGGTTGGCTACCTCTATAACCTGTTCTGCAGAACTCTCCGGGATCTCCCATCCCCTTATCTCCATCTCGTAGAGCCTCTGACCCACGCTGTTAATGTGGTCCATGATGTCGCCGAAGGTGCTGATGAGCCTGAAAAAATCCTCCCTGTTAACGAGTACGCCTCCGATCTCGTGGAGTTCCTTTATGAGAGTTGCCTTGATATCGCTCGATTCCTTTATGATCGATTGGATATCATTGGTGTACCCAGCGGTATTTCTCTCCTTCTTGACCAAGGCGTCGGTGATTGCTAGGATCTTCCTAAAGGCTTCCACTATTAACCTCGCATTGTCTTGGCAAAGCATGAGGAGGTTACGCATTGTACGATCTTCAGTCTCAACTGGGAATACCATAACTTTTCACCAAAAATATTATTCAAGTAAATAATGCAATGCGTGGTATAAAACATTGAGCGTATCAGATAATATTGAAAACGGTTCAGTAATTACTATATATATTTGCGTTTAATCTGAAAAAGATTAGAGTATTATTTCTTCTTTTTGCTGCTGGTCCACCAGTCCAGGTAGTCCCGGTTTCTCTGACGTTTTTTCTCGTCCTCGTCGTCGTCATTGGTATACAGTGTATCCAAGGCTTTGGACAGCTGTGCCTCAGTAAACGTCAAACCGCAGCTCTGGCAGCTGTACTGCCTCAGCTTTGTGTCCCATTTCAGGGTTCCTCCACACTCCGTACAATATGGCAATTTTTACCCTCGTTATTCTTGGTGTCTCGGTTTTATGCCGAAGTTGATGTGAATAGATTATCCCGATATTAAAAGGATTTGAGATGAATGTGATGGAGTAAATAATATATATCTGTACATAAAATTTGCAAACTGGGCACAGATCTGGTTTGAAGCAATAGAAGTGGAAGTATTTTAATAATACACTCGTACCATTTTTTCTTTTTTCAATTGTTCATGTAAAATGTTATGCGTGCGTTCAACGTGTTGTTAATCGATAAAACCTTTTACCAGACTCATGAGCGTTCGTCTGGAAAATGAAAATCGCTATGGAAGAAGGGAAAAGGGAAAATGAAACAGGAAAAAGGATATGGAAAACCGGAAAAGAGATACGGAGTACCGGAAAAATGAGCTGGGTAGCTAGATAGCGCGCGTGCGTGGTCTGCATTTTCCAAAGGATGCTGTGTATCGGTCACCTTTTTCCATAGATGAAACTTTAAATAGTAAGTGAGGCGTGCTCAACCTGTACCTGCCAAGTTTTCTCAAAGGGAAGTCTCAAGGATTCTTTTTTCTAACTTTGGCGCGCACGGGAAGGTTAGAGACTATCGTAAACCTTCTTACCGAGCTCGAAAGCCCTCATGTTCATCTCAAGGAACTGTGGTTTTAAGCCCGTTTTGAGGGCCTCAACCACGGCTTCCTCGCTGTATGGTAGTAGCTCGCTCTTGGTGATGGCTCCCAGCATCACGATGTTGGTCGTAATGGGGTCACCCGCCTCCTCCGCGATGCCCGTGGCATCGAACAGGTGAATCTCGTCTGTAACATTCCTAAGAAGTTTGATCATCTTCTCCATGTCCGGGTAGAACCTCATTCCACTTACAACCTCAACAGGAGCAATAACCCTAGTGTTGATGATGGCCAATCCTCCCCTCTTCAAGTATGTGACCCCCCTTCTGACGGCCTCTGCGGGCTCAAACCCAATGAGAACATCCGCCTCGCCCTTCCTGATCTGAGGATTGTTGATCTTACCGCCTATCTGGATGTGACCCATAACGGGTCCGCCCCTCTGGGCCATACCATAGGTCTCTCCGATCTTGACGTGCATCCCAGCCCTGATGGCAGTATCTGCCAAGAGCCTCGTTACAAGCAGGGTTCCCTGTCCGCCCACGCCAGCCACTACTATCTTGAACGTATCCATTAGGCATCACTCCTGTGGATGGCTTTCACTGGGCACACCTGTGCGCAGCTGTCGCATCCCATGCAAAGCGTCGTGTCGATGCTGGCCTTCCTTGTCTCGTTGTTCCACATGAGTGCAGGGCATCCGTACCCACTGAGGCATAGTTTGCACCCAGTACACGCATCTTGGTCAACAAAATAGGTAGGTGGCCTGTTGGGGCGCATCTCCCTCACAGCGATCAGTGCGCATTTTCTCCTCGATATAACCATGGCTACTCCGTCGAACTCAAGCATCTCCTTGAAGGCCTCCTCGGCTGTATCCAAGTCGTAGGCATCAACGACCTTGACGAACTTTACACCCGAGGCCCTAGCGATGTCTTCTATCATTATGGGCTCGACCTTGTTACCTGTTGCCGTTATGCCCATCTGGGGGTTGGTCTGGAAACCAGTCATGGCGACCGCCGAGTTATCAGCGACAACTATCTTGATTTTGGCCCCGTTGTGGACCGCGTTCTGGAGAGCGGGAATTCCCGCGTGGAAAAACGTTCCGTCGCCTATCCAGGCGATCGTGTCCACTCCCATCTGTTGCATCCCCTGGCTTACCCCTATGCTTGCGCCCATGGCGAAGTAGGTATCCTCAAACTCCATCGGGGGCGCGTGAGCCAAACCGTAACAACCGATGTCACCATTGACCACCACGTTCATCAGATTACCCTTGACCGCCTTGACGGCTTTCTTCAGCGCGTAAATGCTGGACCTGTGTGGACAGCCCG
>JAUWLH010000024.1 GCA_030613835.1 Candidatus Bathyarchaeota archaeon
CTGATCCAAGGGAGCAAGGCGGGCAGTGGATCAACTGACGAGACATCCACCCTTGGCGGCGCCAACGAGGTTTACGATGAGATGGACCCCGAAGTCCGCTACATCCTGGGTCCAGGCACCACGATCAAACAAATCCCTGACAGCATGGATGTCTAGAAGACCCTACACCGGGTTGACGTAGATGAAGATGGGAAGCTACTAATCAAGGACGCTAACGAGCGGCAGCTTATTGATATCATCAACGGGAGGAAAGCCAGGCTGTACGTGGCAGTCATCGGCGGACAGGGTTTCGTCTTCGGTAGGGGCAACCAGCAGTTGAGCCCCGAGGTCATCAGGGCAATAGGCAGGGAGAACATAATGATAGTGGCGACGCCGAACAAGCTGGCAACCCTTAGGGGTAAACCTTTGAGGGTAGACACCGGCGATCACGGGCTGGACGAAGAACTGAAAGGCTACTACAAGCTTCATACCGGTTATGGGCGGCGTACCATCTACAGGGTTGCCTAGTCTACCCGATGAACTGGCTGGGCTGGCGGAGGGGTACACTCTCAGTCGTTTCCCCTACTACGAGACAGCGGCCAAGATCTACAGGCTATCATCAGATGACTCCGTCTTGTACCTGAAGATAATCGAGGATCAGCAAACGCTGAGCCTTGAACGGGAGTCCAGCATTCTCAAATGGATCGACGAAAGGGTCCCGACTCCTAACCTCCTCTATTACGGGGTTCAGGACGGGAATGAGTTCCAGCTGACAACCGAGGTAACCGGGATCCCTACCTACCAGGTTGAAACCACCGAGAGGGAACACACAGTCAAGGCCCTCGGTGAAGCCCTGAGGATGATCCACTCTTTGGACCCCTCCGGATGTCCGATTGACAATAGAATCAGTAACCGGCTGAAGCAGCTACAGGAGAACGGCGTCGATACCTCCCACCTCAAGGACCAGCCAGACGAGATTCTCATGTTCACCCACGGCGACTACTGTCTTCCCAACATAATCATCAATGAAGGAGAGCTAAGCGGTGTGATAGATTGGGACTACGCCGGACTCGCAGACCCCTACGCTGATTTCGCCTCATGTATCTGGTCCATGGGCTACAATTACGGGCTGGAAGAGACCGCGGAGAGGTGGGAGCCCTACTTCTTCATGGTTTACGGCTTAGATGATATCAATGTGGGGAAGCTGGCGTATTACCGGAAAATGATGGATCTGTTTCCGTAGCGTGAACGTTTTATTCATAAAATGTGAACATCAGCGAGGTTTTAATTACCCCCGAGAGAGTCTCATTCTTAAAACACATCATTTTCTTGTTACTGATGGGTTACCCACCCAACGTTATTAATATTGATTTGAAAATAACTATACCATGCAGTTTTGTCCCCATTGTGGAGAGGAGATCAAGGAGCCTGTCACTTACTGTCCCAGATGCGGGGAATTGCTTGAACAGGATGTAGCCAAAAGGAGGACGGTCACTGAGCACCTGAAGTACAGTATCGAGGTCCTGAAACAAAGCCCGTCCCTGCTCATGCCGCAGATCATTCTGAACCTCGCAATGATGATAGGTGGATTACTTTTCACGAAGATATACGGTGCAGACATCTTCTTAGAGGTTAAATCAGCAGTTTTGGATGGCGGTGATCTGACACCCTATATCCCGTTGTTCAAGCTGGTAGCGGCATACATTCTGGTGGGGACGTTCCTTGACATGCTTATCCAGCCCTTCATACAGCACGTCTACTTGACGGCGGTACGAGAGGAAAAGTTGGATTTCGATGCCAGCTTCTCGTACGTACTCGGAAGGATTGGTGAATTCGTCGTGGCGCAACTCATCGTTCTGGCAATACCCGCCGCCATCGTTCTCGGGGTTATCGGGGTGCTTTCCAATGAGAGCATCGGGAATGTTTATGGATTTTACTTGGGTTTCGGGCTAGTTTCATTCGTGTTGATTATCATGTTCTTTTTCATGCTTTCAGGTATCCAGATTATGGTCTGGGAGGGCACCGGGTGCATGGACTCGTTCCGTCTCGCGGTGAGCTTCTTTAAGGATAGGTTCGGGATGCTGTTCAGCATAGGAGTCCTGGTATTAATTGTGGGGATGATTCTGCAATACATGCCTCTGAACCAGTACTACAGCTTCGTCCCGAACATCTACTTCAGCATCGTGGAGATCGACATATTCCTGAACTATAGAAAGATGAGGAGATAGGGCTACTTGGGCTTGTACGGCCCCAGGTACTCCTCCTGGAGAATGTTCCCACCGTCGATTACGATCTCGCTTCCCGTCAGGTAGCTGGACTCGTCCGATGCTAGGAACAGCACCAGGTTACCGATGTCCTCGGGGGTTCCCTGCCTGCCCATGGGTATCTTATACCCAAACTCCCGCATCACCTTCTCTGCGTCACCGTTCTCCATGCTGCCCCTGAGCCCGAACGCGCTGGAACTGAGGATGTAGCCAGGGAGGATAGCGTTCACGTTGATGCCGTACTGGGCAGTTTCGAGGGCTAACGCCTTCGTGAACCCGATGACAGCCGCCTTCGTTGCACCATACGCGGTCTGCCCGCCAACCGGTGTACCCACCATTGGACCCGTGACGCTGCTCATGTTGATAATCTTGCCGTACTTTCTCTCCATCATGGACGGCAGCACCGCCTTGGAGCACCTGAACGTGCCGAAGATGTTGATGTTGAACATGAGCTGCATGTACTCCTCGTCCATCTCAACAAGCTTCTTTCGCGGGTAGATTCCGGCGTTGTTGACGAGGATGTCCACCCTGCCGTGTTCCTCTATGATCTCCTTGAATACCTCTGTTACCTGCTCTGGGTTTGTAACGTCGATGATCTTGGATGATGCCGATCCGCCTTCCTCCCTGATCCTGTCCGCTGTCTCCTCTACCTTCTCTGAGATATCGGTCAGCACCACATGGGCGCCGTGCCTCGCGAGGACCGTGCTTATGCCCTCACCTATCCCCTGCATCGCTCCGGTTACTACCGCTACTTTTCCTTCGAGTCTACTCATGTTTCTTCCTCTTGTATGCCCTCCAGCTCATGGCCCACTTCTTTGGGTCGTTGAAGCCATCGAAGACGATCCTGTGATTGCTGCTGTTATGTGGTGCCGTCTTGACCAGCTCCGGGTCAGTGTATGCCTCCTCGATCACCCTCTCCACCACAGCGCCCCAGTAATCGATGTCCGCCTTGCTATATGTCTCGCATGGCTCGGGCGTGAAAGGCTCGGGGATCAGCCACGGGTGGTGGCTGGTGAAGAAGCTCTGGATGCCATAGTCAATCACCCTGCGGTTCAGTTCCGCTATGCCCACACCTGTATCCTTCTTCAACTGCTCAAGACTCCACCTGGCCTGGTCTACCCGCCTGCCGGGGTATGTCAGGGTGATGCCCCTGATCTCCTTCAGCTTCTTGACTAGGTACTGGTTGTTAATCATGCTAATCTCCGCCGCCTCCCTGATGCCCCGAGCTCCCAAGGCCATGCACCAGGCATACGAGCGAACTACGACCTGTAGGTTGCCCATAAAGTCCCTGACCTTGCCTATGCTCTTGGGGCGGTCATAGTCGAGGGAGTATCGCCCGTCCTCCTTTTTCACGATGACAGGTGTTGGTAGGTACTCCTCTAGCTCCTTTGTGACGCCTACCGCCGCTGATCCAGGGCCGCTGCTTCCGTGGGGGCTGCTGAAGGTTTTGTGTAGGTTGAAGAACAGCATATCGAAACCTGCTTCCTTTGCCCTTGTTACCCCCATGATGGCGTTTGCGTTTGCCTGGTCGTAGCTGCACAGGCCCCCCGCGTCGTGGATGATTCCTGTCCACTCGTCGATGTTCAGGTTGAATATGCCTATGTCCTCTGGGTTTGTGATGAAGCATCCCGCGGTTCTGGGGCCCACGACCTCCTTCAAGGCGTCGGTATCCGGTAGCCCTGTCTTCTCGTCAGGGTATAGCGTGAGCACCTTATATCCCGCGGTAGCAGGGGTTGCAGCGTCACATGGATGGCTGAATATGGTGGTGATCACCTCATCCCTCTCGGGCTCCCCCCTGTCCGCATGGTATTTTCTCATTATGAGGGCGTTGTTGTAGCACCCCACAGAACCCCCTGGTGGCTGGAACGTGAACGCATCCATGCCACTGATCTCCTTGAGGTATGTATTGCCGAACTCGTACACCATCCCAAGTAACCCCTGAATGGTCTCCTCGGGCTGGAGCGGGTGGATATCCCCGATGAGTCCCGCGAACTCGTCGTTGATCTTGGGACTGTACTTCATGGTACATGTCCCGACCCCCAGATCGATCTCCATCTCCATTCCAAGGGTCATCTGACTGAGCCTCAGAAAGTGCCTGAGTACCTGTGCCTGGCTCAGCTCGGGAAGATCTGGGGCTGCCCTTCGCCTCATGGAGTCTGGGATGAGGTCTGATGCAGAGCCCATTATCCTCCTAATCTTTTCCTCCGCCCTTGGAGGTATGAACCCTCTCTCCCCAGGTGAGGTCAACTCGTGTATTATGGGCTCGTTCCACCGTGGCGCATAATACTCTCTCACCTTCATGCCAGCACCTCCCTCAAAGCTGCATCCAGTCTCTCTATCATGTCCAGGCTGTGCATCTCGGTGACACAGTAAAGGGCGGCATCGCCCATCCCTGGGTACTCTATGGTGATGTCCTTCCCACCGAATATCCCGTGTCCGAGAAGGAACTCGTTGATATCTTTGACTGGCTTGCTGAACTTGACCGGGAACTCCTTGAAGAAGCCCCTGTAGGGCACATACACTCCGTCAATCTCCTCCATCAAACTCGCCGTATAGTTGCTCTTCTGAATGATGGTCTCGCCCAACTCCTTCATCCCCTTGGGGCCCAGCAGGCTCATGTACACTGCCGCCGTGATCCCCCAGAGGGCTGTGGTCGTGCCGACCCAGTCCTTGGCGTTCTCACGGGCCATGTAGCTGGTCCTCTCATAGAGGGCCTGACCGAAGCCGTACTCCCCTTCCACCGACGTGGTGGCTAAGCTCACCAGCCTCATCGGGAACTCGGAGACGTAGCTCAGCTCGTCCCTGGTAGCGATGAAGCCGCAGCTTCCCCCACCCGCGAACATCCTGATTCCCAGTGGTTGCGCCTCGCCGCAGGCGATGTCAGCGCCGTAGCTTGCCGGTGATGCCAACACGCCCAGTGAGATGGCATCAACTCCAACCACGCTCTCGGCGTCCACATCGTGGGTGATGTCACTTATCTCCTGCGCCTCAGCCTCGATGACCCCCAGATAATTAGGGTTCTCAAAGTAAACGCAGGCGACCTTGTCGCTCATCTTGGCTTTCAGGTCCTCTATATCAACCCTGCCTGTCTCAGTATCCATATCGACCATCGTGATCTTGATCGCGTTCTTTGGGTTAACCGATCCACAAAAGTTCTCCAGTATCTGGAGCCTAGCCGGGCTCACGTTCCTCGGGACCAGGATTTTCCTTCTCTCCGTGATCCTTGAGGCCATCCTCACGCTATTCCCAGCGGCTGCGCCCCAGTCGTATGTTGGAATGCCCGATACCTCCATGTCCAGCAACTCGCATATGAGGCTCTGGAACTCGAAATTAGCCTGAAACCTGCCTAGGTCACTGTGGCTCCCACCCGCATAGGCTGTGAGGAACTCGCTCCTACTCTGAATGATCTCACAGACCTTGGGTACATAGTGCTGCCAGCAGCCCGCCCCCAGGAAGCTGATGTAATCGTTGGCGGTCTTGTTTTTCGATAATAATCCCTCAACGTGTCTCCTCAAATCGAGTTCGCCCGGTAATGCCTCGGGTAGATCCATGGGTCGTTTCAGCAATAGCCTGTCTGGTATCATCTCCGCGTAGAGCTCCTCGGCGCTTGAGGCCCCTATCTCGTCCAGCATCTTTTTCTTGATACTCGGGACCGAGTTTGGGATGTATGGATGAACAAAATCAGTTCCCATCTTGAACAATTTGATAAGTAGCGGTCCTCGTTTATCACTTTCCCTGCCCTGAATCTGGCCCGATGAATCAACTTGAGGGGATTACCTAATCCCGCCAGCACATTTCTTGGGCGAGCCATGGGGACTCACGCCCCCCTTTTAGACCTCTGTCTGGACGGTCCTAGCTATGATCTCGTCCTGTAGCTCCTTGCCAATGTCCACGAAATAGTCGCTGTACCCGGCTACCCTCACGATGAGGTTCGTATGTTTATCGGGATGAGCCTGGGCGTCCCTCAATGTCTTCTCGTCAACGACGTTGAACTGGATATGGTGGCCGTCCAGTTTGAAGTAGCTGCGCACGAGCTGGAGAATCTTGTCGATGTTCTCATCGCTCTCGAAGATACTGGGAAGGAACTTCTGGTTCAGTAGAGTTCCACCGGTTCTGGAGTGGTCTATCTTGGCTGTTGACTTGATGACCGCTGTAGGCCCGTTCCTATCGGCACCGTGGACCGGGCTGATGCCGTCGCTGACGGGGTCCCCTGCCTTTCTTCCATCAGGCAATGCTCCTGTTACCCTTCCGAAGTAGATGTGGACCGTGGTGGGCAGCAGGTTGACTCTGTACTTTCCTCCCTTGGTGTTTGGCCTGCCGTTCAGCGCGTCGTAGTAGGCATTGAAGATGTCAACCGTGATATCGTCTGCCCTGTCATCGTCGTTGCCGTACTTCGGGGTCCTATTGAGCAGGAGCTGCCTGATCCTCGCGTCCTCAAAGTTTCCGTCAATGGCATCGATGATCTCATTGAGGCTCATGGTGCCCTCGCCGTAGACGTGGTGCTTGATGGCACTCAGGCTATCGGTGACAGTGCCTATGCCGACCCCTTGAATGTACGTTACGTTGTACTTGGGCCCGCCATTGTGGTAGTCTCTAGCCCTCTCGATGCAGTCATCGACGATGATGCTCATGAACGGGCTTGGCAGTACCTCGGCATAGAGACGCTCGATAATGTTATTTCCCTTGATCTTCAGGTCGACGAAGTAATTGAGTTGCCTCACGAAGGCATCGAACACGTCCTCAAATGAGGTGAAGCCGCCGTGGTCGCCCGCAGTGAGCCCCACTTGCCTGCCCGTTGACGGATCAACCCCGTCGTGGAGGGCAAGCTCCAGTATCTTGGGCCAGTTCATATAGCCCGTCAATGTGCAGCTCTCCTTACCAAAGCCGCTGATGGTTACGCACCCGCTTGGCCCTCCTGCCCTTGCATCGGCGAGGCTCTTTCCCGCGTGGAGAAACTCCTTTATGATGACGTCCGTGTTGAATATACTAGGCTGCCCAAAACCCTCCTTGACGACATATAAAGCGTGTTTGAGGAACCCATCGGGGTTCACGTTGCTGACCTGGATGCACGCGCTGGGCTGGATAAGCTTCATCTCCTTGACGACGTCCAGTATCAGGTAACTCAGGTCGTTGACGGCGTCAGAGCCATCAGGTTTGATACCCCCCACGTTCAAGAGCGCAAAATCCTGGTAAGTACCACTTTGCTCCTCAGTGATAGCCGTCTTAGGCGGCGCTGGCTGGTTGTTGAACTTGACCCAAAACGCCTCCAGCAGCTCCTTGGCTCCCTCCCGATCCAGACTTGCGTTGACCAGATCCCTCTGATAGAAGCCGTTCCAGTGCTGGTCGATCCTGCCCGGGTTGAAGCTATCCCATGTATTGAGCTCGGTGACCACACCAAGATGGTAGAACCAGTAGGTCTGCAGTGCCTCCCAGAAATCCCTCGGGGGCTCCTCTGGCACCCTTGAGCATACATCCGCGATCCTCTCAAGCTCTTTCTTACGCTTAGAGTCACCCTCAATGATGGCGAGCCTTTTTGCCTCATCAACGTACCTATGTGAGTAAGATATCATGGCGTCAGCTGCTATCATCATGGCCTTGAGTTGCTCCTGCTTGCCGTACGCCTTCATGTCTATGTGGAAATCGAGGGAGTCCAGCTTGGTCTTCATGCGTGCCTTGAACCCATTCAGCCCGGTTCTGTATATCTTGTCATCGAGAACAGCGTGCCCTGGTGACCTCTGCTCCATGAACTCAGTGAAAATCCCGGCCTCAAACGCAGCATGCCACTCGGGATCCATTGCCTCAAAGAGCTTCTCACGCATGCTCTTTCCCTCCCAGAACGGGATGATCTCCTCACGGTAGACCTTCTTGGCGGGCTCGTCGACCTTGAATGGTGTCCTCTCTCTGCCGTCCATCATCTCAAGGTCTGATATGGAGTGGCAGCATAGCTCAGGGAACGTGGGGGTCGCCTTGGGCGCTTTTCCCCTCTCCCCTACGATGAGCTCTCCCTCGCCGATGCTGATTGTCTTGTTCTCCAGGATGTGTTTGAAGGCTAGGGCTCTGAAAACAGGGGCGCTGTACTTGTGGTTTCCGTTGTCCCTGTAGAACTCGGTTAACAGCTCGGCCCTCTCAGTGTCAATATAGGGCTTGGTTGCGACGCTTTCATCCCTCAATCTCTTTATACGTTCGTTCAATCAATGGGCCTCCAAATCAGGTACTGGTAAATTTTCTATTAGTCTCTCATCGTCCCGCCTCTCATAAATGTTGGTCGCTCGCTTACTCACAATTTGTGACTACTTGAGGCGACCATTACCTGTGAGTCCGCTTTAAAAGCGGAAAAACAAAGTCTCCCTTGATTAAAATGGAGTATAGTGAGATCCCGACTAGCAAGATCAGCGGATCGGGTAGGTTGACCGTGCCTGGACACGGGGTATTCAAGATATCGGGCTCGGGGAAGATCAGTCCAGAGCTCATCAAGACGAGCGGGAGTAGCAAGATTCCCGGCGGCCTCAAGATCGGCGAGGTCAAGATCAGCGGCTCATCCACCATCGAGGGGGATATCGAGGTAGAGCAAATGAAGATCAGTGGCTCTGTTAACGTCGAGGGCTCGATCATCTGCATCGACCTTGAGAAATCTGGGAGCTTAAAGATCGAGAAGGACATCACATGCAAGTCGGCCCAGTTCTCGGGGTCAACCACTATCGGTGGCTTCGGCAGGTTCGAGGAGGAGATGAGGAGCAGCGGCTCCATCAGGTTCGGAGAAGACATCGAATCGGAGGGCCACGTCAGGTTCAGCGGGGCCATCAAGGTTGACGGAAAGATAACCGCCAAGACATTCGAGGGAAGGCTGGGCAGGAAGGAGAGCAGCGTCAGGGAGGGTATCGAGGCCGATTACATCGAGATCAGGCCCGGAAGGGACAACTGGATGGGCGAGGGCTACCTGGTCACATCCGATATCGTTGGCAAGGAGATCACACTAGAGAACGTAGAGTGCAACAACGTAACAGGCGACAAGGTGACAATCCTCCCCGGGTGCAGGATAAGAGGGAAGGTACAGTACCGTGAATCGGTGAAGGTCGACCCCAAAACCATTATGAATTCCGATCCAGAGAAAATAGACTAGGTGGCAAGTTGGCCGAGCAGGCTGCGAGAAGTGGGCTAATCCAGCGGATACGAGACGAGTTCAGCTTCGTCAGGGGCAACTTCCTCGTGATGGTCATCAGCTGGCTCGTACTCGATTTCTTCATCGAGCTGCCATCCACATATTACCCCTTATACGTTGAGGCCCTGGGGGGCACGGCCACCACCATAGGACTCATCGGCTCGGTCTCGTTGATCGCCTCGGCCGTCGTCCAGATTCCCGGTGGCTTCCTCGCTGACAAGTACGGGAGGAAGGGGCTTATCGTGTCCATGACCTTCGTGGCTGCTCTTGCGCGGATATTCTACGTCTACGCCCCGAGCTGGGAGTGGATCATGGTGGGTGCAGTCTTCGCCGGTTTCTGCGGGATATACCAGCCGGCACTCAACGCCATCGTCGCTGACTCGGTCCCCAAAGACAAACGGGGGATGGGGTTCAGCATTATCAACCTCATCGCAAGCGTCAGCACCACGCCCGCGCCGTTATTCGCTGGCTACCTGTTCACGGTGTACGGGCTCGTGCCCAGCATGCGCCTCATATACAAGCTGGTGATCGCGGGGCTCATGATAGCCGCCTTGTTACGATCGAGGTTAACTGAGACCATCGAGAACCCCGAGAGGGTAAGGGTGTCAGAGCTACTCGGTGAGTACCCTGAATCCATGCGCGAGAGCATCAATGTCTGGAAAATCGTGCCCCGCGCCGCCTTCATCTTATTCCTTGTGGATGTGGTCATGAGCTTCACATCCGGGCTATTCCAGCCCATCCTGGTCCTGTACATGGTCAAGGACCTGGCGATCACCGAGCTCCAACTGAGCTACGTCTGGACCATCTTCCCCATCACCATGGTCATATTTGCCCTGCCAGCGGGGAAGCTCATTGACAAGATCGGGAAAAAGAAACCGATCCTGGCCGCCCTAGGTCTGTGGTCATTCGCCATCCTGCTCCTGGTGAACGGGAACTACATCCGGGCCATCCTCTCAATGATGACCGTCGGGGTACTAATAGTACTGGTCAATAGCGCCATCGGTGCCCTCTCCGCCGGACTTGTCCCGAAGGAGCACCGGGGAAAGGTCAATGGCTCCAAGGGCTTCTTCAGGCTCATCGCGGCATCCATGGGGCATTTCACGGGCGGCTGGCTCTTTGACAACGTGAACCACCAGATACCGTTCCTCATCCAGATCCCGCTGGTCTGCATCCCGTTCATCCTGGTCTACCTCTACATAGACGAGAACGAGGAGACGCCTCACTAGAGCATCTTTTTCTTCCTCAGATGACCAGGGACCTCCTTGACTGATCTCAGGATCGTGTCGGGTCCAGCACCGTCAAGCATCTGGATGTTCTGAGTTCCCGTCAAGACCGCCACAGTGTACACGCTCGCGTTGAGCCCCTCCTCAACCCCCTTGACTGTGTCATCGACCTTAATCACGGCCCCGGGATCCGTCACCCCATACCTCACCATAGAGTCAAGGATCATTGCCGGATCGGGCCTACTCGCCCCAACCAGCTCACTGCATGTCCAGGAGTCCACAAGACCATCCCTGACCCATCCAAGGCCCTCTACGAGTGGTTTCGCGACCTCAACGGGGAACCCCGTCCCGACAACAACGCGCACATCCTCCCCCTTCAACTCCCTGAATGTGGCTGATGCGCCATCCATCTCCCTGAGCTTTCCTGTGTTGTCCTTCAGGTAACCGATGAAGTCAACGTATATCTCATCTGCCTTGTCACCCCCGAGCTCGCCTATGACTGTGCGCTTGTCCCTGCCCCTGTGGGCGTTGAGCACCATCATTGGCACCTCCACCCCATGGTTCTTGAAAGCGTCATTGTAGCTCTTCAGTACGAGGGGCAGTCCATTGATCCTGTCCTCGACAGTGGTTCCCGCCATATCAAATACGGCGAGTCGGGTCCGGGTCAGGCTACTTCACCCACTCGGTTATCTCGTCGAGCGCCTTGCGTGAGGTGTTCTCGCTGAACATGCCCTTGTCGGGGTACCCGATTGGCGTGACCGCCACCACGTTCTCGTCATCCGGCAACCCCATGGCCTCCTTGACGTCATCATTGCTGAAGGCACCTATCCAGCACGTCCCGAGCCCCTCAGCCCTAGCCGCCAGGACCAGGTGGGTAAAAGCGATGGTGACGTCCATCATAAACGTCATGTCCCCCATGTAGCCGCCCCTACTGAAGGGGACATTGTACCCGACAGCGACGATGACAGCGGGAGCCTCTGCTATCCACATCTGCCCATCGCAGCCCTCGGCCACCCCTTTCTTGACCTCAGGGTCCTCGACGATGTAGAACTTCCAGAACTGCCTGTTGTGACCGCTGGGGGAGACCCGCGTCGCCTCAAGGATCCTGCTCATCGCTTCCTCAGGTATGGGGATCCCCTTGTATGACCTGATGCTCCTGCGGGTCTTGATTACCTCGTAAAACTCCATTTCAGGTTATGGATATGCTGGCTGGTTAAAAGATGAACTCTAGCTCGTAGTGTAGGACTTGGCATACACCTTGTTCTGCACGCCCCTGATCTTCATACTCAGACTGGTGGTTAGGGATAAAACACATGATTTAAGGTATGTGTAGATCACATACCGACTCCGGGTACCCTGTAACGCTTCTCCCACTCCTCCCGCATCGCGATGTTTGTGAGGTCGGTTAGGTGGTCACTGCACACGATGCCATCCAGGTGGTCTATCTCGTGCTGCAGCAGCTCGCTCATGTCATCGGTGAAGGTGTCGTTGTGGAACTCGCCGAACTGGTCCGTGTACTTGATCTTGATCCTCCTGTGCCTAGGTATCTTAACGAAGAACGCGGCGTTCATGCTGAAGCAGCTGTCCCAAACCTCGAAGGTCTCGGGGCTCCTGTACACGATTGATGGGTTGACCAGGTAGCCCGTGAAAGCCTCTGTATGGACGTAGACGACGCGCTTGTTATGCCCGATCTGGGGGGCGGCTAGCCCCCTCCCCATCTTGTAGACCCTCTGGTGCTCTATGAGGGTGTCCTTGAGGTCCTCAAGCACCGGTCTAAGCTCTTTCTCGTAATCATAAATGGGCTCGGCGGTCGCCCTCAGCCGGGGGTCCCCCAGGAGCACCGTGTCGCGGATTACCATGTAACTCATTGGGGCGCGGCGTCTCAAAACCTTAACGATTACCCTTACGAGATGGACCCCTCATTGACCCGGCGGTGCAACTATTTCCCTGTGCTCCTTCTTAATGACCGGCTTCTCCCGTTTCAGCTTGCGCTTCTTGAAGCTGGGGAACAGGTCTTTGTCTTTCTTGTCCGTCAATCAGTCTTCCTCCGTGTCGAGTCTATAAACGTCGTCCTGGGGGGCATATAATAGCTGCGCCTTTTCACGGTCAAGGCTGTTGAGGGCCTTGCTGAACTCGTTGAAGGTCTTGGTGGCCTTCTCCAGCACGTCCCCGCACATCTCCTTGCTGTACATGAATGGCTCGTCCAGCCTGATCATAAAGTTCTGGAAGTTGATGCTCTCCCACTCTATGGACTTAAGCAGGCCCGGGAACTCCCTCAGGACTAGGCACCTGATATACTCCCTTGACCCCTCGGGGCCGTTCACCAATCCGTTCTTTACCAGAGCGGTAAAGCTGTCCCAGTCCTCCCACGGGATCGCGTCGCTGGCGAACACAAGGGAGTCGCTTGGGCTGAACGTGGTCTGGACGTTCTCAGGGTCAGGCTTTTCCCCGATGTATTCCAGGACTGTATCATCAAGCAGAGTGAACTGGTTACACAGTGCCACACCCGTCTCGATGTCCCCGTCCGCGTACTCATCTATCAGAGCCTTCTTGGTCACCCAGTCGAGGCCGTCAGTAAAGTACTCCAGCTTTCGGCTGCCGATGGCCTCCGTGGTGGCCTTCACCAGTTTGAACGCGTTGATGTCAGCCTCTGTAATGTCCTCTTCATCGAGCATTTCCTCGATTTTTCCCAGGTAGTACACCATCACGTCATCAATGGCGTCCACCTTGGAGCCGTCCTCCAGCTCCAGCTTCCAGTTGCACTCCTCGGTGTCGAGGGTCATGGCTCTGATCGATGAAACGGGGTCGGCGAGCTGGGGAGGGTCCTTGAGGTAGCCCCTCTCGTAGGCGGTCATGACCAGGACCTCTAGGCTGTCCCTGAGGTAGACCTGGAATGGGCTCCTGATGCCCTCCCAGTTGATGTCGTGGAACCTCCAATACTTTG
>JAUWLH010000136.1 GCA_030613835.1 Candidatus Bathyarchaeota archaeon
AAAGGTTGAAGGAGTAGGAGAATTCAGAAATGAGCAAGAGGGATAAACCTCACATTAACCTGATTATCATTGGCCACGTAGACCATGGCAAGTCCACAAGCATTGGACACTTGTTCTACGACGCTGGTGCCATTCCAGAGAAGACACTCAAGGACTTCGAGGCAGAGGCAAAAGCCCTCGGACGCACGTCCTTCAAGTACGCTTGGATCCTTGACAAGCTCAAGGAAGAGCGTGAGAGGGGCTTAACCATCGACCTCGCGTTCTACGAGCTAGAGACTAAGAAGAACGTATTCACAGTTATCGACAGCCCTGGCCACAGGGATTTCGTCAAGAATATGGTTACTGGCGCGAGCCAGGCAGACGGTGCCATCCTTATGATCTCCGCCAAGAGGGGAGAGTATGAGGCAGGAACCAACCCTGGTGGACAGACCCGTGAACACGCCTTCCTCGCAAAGACCTTGGGAGTCAACCAGATCGTTGTCGCAATCAACAAGATGGACGACGCGAGCGTAGAATGGGGCGAGAACAGGTACGAGGAGGTAAAGGACGGCATTAGCAAGCTACTCAAGATGGTCGGCTATTCAACTGAAAACATACACTTCGTTCCCACAAGCGGCTGGACGGGCGACAACCTGGTGAACAAGAGCGAGAATATGCCTTGGTATAAGGGTCCAACCCTGTTGGAGGCACTGGACAGCTTCCAGCTTCCACCCAAGCCAACGACCAAGCCACTGAGGATAGCCATCCAAGATGTCTATACCATCCGTGGAGTCGGAACCACACCGGTCGGTAAGGTCGAGACAGGCGAGCTGAAACCAGGCGACGACATAGTCTTCATGCCTAGCGGCGAGAGGGGAAAGGTCAACAGCATCGAGACCCACTACACAAAGATCGACAAGGCCGGTCCAGGCGACAACATTGGCTTCAACGTCAAGGGTGTCCCCACGGACAAAATCAAGCGTGGAGAGGTAGTTGGACACCCAAGCGACCTACCTACGGTAGCGAAGGCTTTCACTGGCAGGATCTTCATCATCAACCATCCAACGGCGGTCGGTGAGGGATATACGCCGGTACTGCACCTGCACACGGCGCAGATCGCAGTCAGGTTCGACAAACTGATATCGAAGCTCGACCCAAGGACGGGCCAGACCGTTGAGGAGAACCCAGCCTACCTGAGGACAGGAGAGGCTGCCATCGTAAGGTTCGTGCCACTGCAGCCGACCGCGATGGAGACCTTCGAGGACTATCCGAGCCTAGGCCGCTTCGCGCTCCGTGACATGGGTACCACTATCGGTGCCGGCGTTGTCATCGAGATCGAGGAGTAATCCTCACAACCATTTTTTCTTATCTATTTTAATTGCCCATTAGTCGTTTACATACTATAATGGAAAAAAGTTTTGCTCGGGTTAATTAGTAAGGTTTAAGTTCTGATTCTCGGGTTAAGAGCGGGAATAACATGGCTCGACGTGCAAGGATCAAGCTGACGAGTACCGATGCAGTGAAGCTGCAGGACGTTTGTGACGAGATCAAGGACATTGCCAAGAGGATAGGGGTAAAGCTTGTAGGACCTATTCCACTGCCAACTAAGAAACTAGTGGTACCCACCAGGAAGACTCCTTGCGGTGACGGCAGCAACACATGGGACAGGTTCGAGATGCGCGTACACAAGAGGCTTATCGAGATCGATGCACGTGACCGGGTCATGAGAAGCATCATGCGGATCCGTGTTCCCAACGAAGTATACATCGAGATGGAAATCCGTTAGGATTATCCGTTAAATCTAGTTTTAATCCATAACTGTTTCTCGGGATATCAACAATTAATGATATAAGGTTCATTGCCCCTGCACGTGATTATCTGCTTGTGCTCCTTGACACATTTCGGGACGCAGAGCTTGGCTTGGCACAGTATGCAGTTCTTGTTCTTGCCCGTACCTCCACCTGTTCTTTTGCCGAGGGAGATCATGATCGATCTTATGATGAGAAGTACGGCTCCCGCTCCAAGCAGCTTTGTATGTCACTCGGGTCATAAATGGGTCAATCAAGGACGCATCAAATGTAACGTAGACTTGAGAGTTGTTTTGACAGCCATACACCTTTTTGTTCCCCGAAGAGACTCGAACATGGGTCCATCGACGTCTGTAGAAAACGGTTTTTTGTTCCAACTAGGGCATTATTAAGGATAATTGTTTTAAGACCATACCCATTCATTCTATTCCTCAACTGGGTGAAAAACGTGACTAAACGGGTAATGATCGCTCTTGGCGGAAACGCCATCAAGCAGCCTCATGAGAAGGGCACTTTCGAGGAACAGATGGAAAACGTCAAGGTAGCGTGCCAGCAGATAGCCGAGATAGCGCGCAAAGGCTTTGAGGTTGCAATCACACACGGTAACGGCCCACAGGTGGGCAGCCTAGCCATTCAACAGGAGCAGGGAGCCCACATGGTCCCTGCACAGCCATTATTCATTCTGGGCTCGATGACCCAGGGTCAGATCGGATACATGATGCAGCAGAGCCTCTACAATGAGCTGGCCTCTGACCGAAAGGAGGTGGTGACCGTGGTCACTCAGGTCATCGTGGGCAAGGACGACCCAGACTTTGAGGACCCGTCCAAGCCCGTCGGACCTTACTACGATGAGGAGACGGCGAAAAAGCTTGGCTCAGAGAACGGCTGGCTGGTCAAGCAGGTTAGACCCAATGGGGAAAAGTCTTGGAGAAGGGTAGTGCCTTCACCAAAGCCACTGGCCATCGCTGAATCATCGGTCATCAAAAAGCTTGTTGAGTCAGGAACAGTTGTCATCGCATCAGGGGGAGGGGGAATCCCAGTGCTAAGGAACGGCTCAGGTAAACTAGAAGGTATAGATGCTGTCATCGATAAGGACAGAGCAGGCGCAAAGCTAGCTGAGGAGGTCGACGCAGACATCTACCTGATCCTAACCGATGTGGAATACGCGCTGAAGAACTTCGGAACCGATGACGAGGAACCGGTCAGGGAGGTCTCCGTGGACGAGACGAGAAAACTTATCGGTGAGGGGCACTTCAAAGCAGGAAGCATGGGCCCAAAGATGGAGGCAGCGCTGGGCTTTGTGGTTGCGGGAGGCGACCATGCGATCATCACAAGCCTTGACAAGGCAGTGGACGCGTTGATGGGTAAGACGGGCACCCACATCATTCCCAATTAACATTTCTTTTATAAACACCTATGACATCATTTTCTCCATGAGTGAACAAACAAGTTTCCTGACCCCGCTCGTTACTCAGCTGGGAGTGGGGGGGATCATCGGTCTGTGTATCGGGTTCGCGTTAAAGAAAATAGCCAAGATCGCCGCGGCCATGATCGGATTATTCTCCCTTGGTCTGATCTACATGGAGTCACAGAATATGATTGCCGTCGACTGGCTCGGGGTTGAGACGTGGGGAAACACTGCCCTAGCTGGTCTGGGACAGGCAGAGGGTGCGCTTGGAGCCTTCCTCTCAAACCTACCTATCGCCGGCGGAGCCGTGGTCGGATTCGCGCTCGGCATCAAGTGGGGCTGAGCCTAATACAATACAGTTTTTCGAAAAACAACTCAATTTCTTCCATTAACTCGACCTTATACCCACTAAGATCCGGTTCAGATAGGCTTGAGTAGATGAGAAGAATCGAACCCACGGGCTCCAGATAGTCTCGGGCTTCAATTAGAAACCGTTCTATCAACTCTGCACCTCCGGCCCAAGCATGCTCGTCGGCCTCTCCCTCAGATGGCAGGTAAGGGGAGTTAAAAATAATCCAGTCATACCTTCCCTTAACCTCATCGAAGAGGTCGCTGTGGAGCAAGGAAAGCTTTCCGGAGACACCTGCATCATCTGCACGTTTCTCAGCCTCTTTAAGAGCCTCAGGATTGATGTCAACCGCCAAAACTGATTCTACCTCGGGTTTCATGGCAGCGGTAACCGCCTGGATTCCTGAGCCGGTGCCCATATCAAGAACATTTCCTGAGACCAACGACTCAACATGTTTGGCCAGCAGGTACGAGTCCTCGGCGGGACGGTAGACATCCTCCATAGACTAATCCTTGCTGCTTGGGCGGATAAGGGTAACCAGACCTGCCCGATCACCTTAAACATGGAAAGGAGAAAAAACGGTATGGAGATTACCGTTCTCGGTACCGCATCAATCGGGGGCGTTCCCGAGTGGGACTGCACATGCTCCAACTGCGCCGCGGCTAGGCATGTACCCCCCCTTAGGCGAACGCGTTCATCGATCACAGCGACGGTGGACGGTGACAAGCATGTATTATTTGACGCTGGCCACGACCTGAAAAAACAGCTTGAGTCCAACGGGATAGTTCCAAGAATAGAAACTGCGGGAGAGACGTTCAGGGAGAGCAGGATTGACTCAGTCTTTCTGACACACGGACACGCCGATCATACTGTGGGGGTAGCCGAGTTCTGCACGGGGAAAAGCTTTGAGCTGCCTCTGCACGGGCCACCTGACCTCATCGATTTCTTGTTCGGCTCAGAGGAAGAACCCAACTATTTCGGGGAGCTGGGAAGGCTTGCTCGAAACTACGTGATTCCCATCAAATTGATGCAGGAAAAAACCATCACGAGGCTGGGGGAACTGAAGATCACGGGCTTTGAGGTACCCCATACCAGGGTGCTTGAGAACGGGAGGAAGTACCCTAGCAGCACATACGCATACGAGATAAGACAGGGAGAACGGAGGCTTGTCTACGCACCTGATTT
>JAUWLH010000233.1 GCA_030613835.1 Candidatus Bathyarchaeota archaeon
AAGCGGGCGCTTGATCACCCCATCAACGAGGCCGAGCGAAAGCTCAAGGAGCAGATCACACTCGATTTCGAATAACCTTACTACCTTTTAATAATTCTATGGACTCGACTTTGTTTAAAAATCAAATATGGGTTTTAGAGGTCAAACTTTTTTATTGTCTCCCCCAACGTCTCTTCAAGGACCATCAATCCCTCGTCCACCTGCTCTTCGGTGATGATCAACGCTGGCATCATCCTGAGGATGCTTGTCCCCCAGCTTGAGCCCAGAATCAGCCCGTTTTTCTTCACCTTGTCCGTGAAGTACTGCATCGGGTTCTTCTCTGGGTCCTTCTTTTCCTCCTTGTCCAGCTCCTTGGGAACTAGGCTTTCCTTGCCCTCCCTGTCCTTGACCAGCTCGACGCCCATAAACAGACCCATACCACGAACGTCACCGATTATGGGCACCCTGTCCATCATATCCCTGAGCTTGTCCATCATGTACGCGCCCATCTTGGCCGAGTTCTCCGCGAGGCTCTCCTTCTCGTAGAGATCGATCACCGCTAACGCTGTAGCACAGCTGACCGCGTGACCACTATATGTGTAGCTGTGGGGGAAGCCCTTCTCATTGAAGTGCTCGGCAAGCTTCTGGTCGATGACGCAAGCGCCAAGTGGGACATATCCACAGGTGATTCCCTTCGCGTATGTCACGATATCTGGAACTATTCCCCAGTGCTCATACGCAAACATCTTGCCAGTCCTTGCGAAGCCAGTCATCACCTCGTCGAATATCAGGAGAATGTTCTTCTCGTCACAGATTTCTCTGATCTTCTTCCAATACCCGTCGGGGGGCACCACCTGCCCAGCCCAGCTGCATATGGGCTCTGCCATGAACGCGGCCACCGTACTCTCCCCCTCTTTCTCGATTGTGTACTTGAGGAACTCGGCGCAGAACAGGTCACAGTTGGGGTATTCCTTCTTGTAGGGGCACCTGTAGCAGTAAGGGGACGCGATGTGCTTGAACTCCTCGAAAATGCTGAGGCCCTTGCTCTGCCTGTTACGCGCAGACCCGCCTACAGAGACCATCCCGTACGTGGACCCGTGGTACGCGTCCCAGAAACTGATGATCTTGGGGGCCTCCCTGTAGAGCTGGGCCAGCTTGATAGCCACCTCGTTGGCTTCCGTCCCACTATTGCTAAAAAACGTCTGAGTCAGCTCAGGCGCGGTGATTTCCGCTATCTTCTTCGCTAACGCGATCTGCGGCTCGTTGTAGTAGCTGGGGCTAGCATAGGCTAGATTATCAAGCTGCTTTTTCGCTGCTTCAATTGGAACCTTGTTACCCAATCCGATGTGGACGTTGTAAAGCTGGCTGATGAAGTCGATGTATTTTTTGCCACCTGCATCCCACATGTATATGCCCTCACCCCTCGTCATTACGATGGGCTTGGGGCCGTCAGGTCTGGGCTCCCACCGCTGAACTAGAAACATGTTCGCTTCCTCACGAAGCTTGTCTGCTTTCTTCTCCGAGAAATCAGTCATAGAACCACAAAGATACATGTGCAATTCAGGGTTTAAGAGTTATTCAGAGATACATGTCAAATTTGTTGATTAACGTTAAATCATGACTTGCACACTTTCTTTCTATGAGCGATTTTGATTGGTCAGTATATGACCGGAAATGGTTAGGTTACCCCCCGAAACGCCAAGGTGAGACATTAATCCGTGAACTTGAGTTATACGGCGACCCCATCTCCCTCGCTTGGTGGCCCCACAAGACGATGCCCCCCAGATTAGAACAGCACATCTACAAAGGACCGATTAAGCTTATGCACTGCCAGTTCATGCAGAGAGCGCGATTCCGTGGAGAGACCTACATTCTCGATGGCATCACGAGTCGTCCTGCTCCTCCCGTATGTAACGGGGACGCGTATATGGGGCTAACCGATGTTTTCCCAAATCTCATGAGTGGTACAGGGCACACTAGAGCAGACCCTGAATCTGGTGAAGCGCAGTTAGGCATATACGGCACACCTGCGGCGTCAAGACGTAACTTGAACAAGGATTATAGTATAATACCTCCTGACATCCAGTACATGGGAATCGCTCCCCTGAGCGAATGTCCCTTCGACCCCGATGTAATTGTCATCATAGGTAATCCTAGACAAGCTACTATGGCGTGCAGGGCCCTTGAATATTATAGTGGATTGACTCCAAAAAGCGAGACTGGACCTGGCACATGTAGCAGTAGTTGGGCTGCCGCATTCCTCAAAGGGGAGGCCAGATACACTTTAGGTTGTCACGGAGTCTTTGGTACGATGGGCGTAGACTCAAACGAGGTGTGTCTCAGTATCCCAAGTGAACAGATGCCGGCTCTGTGTGAGACCCTTGAGCATTGGCGGGAAAAAGGTAAAGTGATGTACAATGAGTCACCTCCAAACGAGGAAAGGGAGTTTGTTAGAGTAGCCAACGATGAAGCTTACCTCAAAGGAGATTACCAGAAACCGGACTACGAGTCAGCAGAGGTATACGAAGGCTGGGTTGAGCGACGCCGTAAAAAAGGAAAATGGGCTCCCAAAGAGCTTCATTATTAGTTACATGACACCAAGATGGGGGCTGTCTCAACTTTCTGAGACAATAACGCGGTGATAACGTGCTATATACGAAAACTCTACATGATGCCTATGTCTGTTTCCTGTGAAAAAGGTGTTTCTTGGAAAAATATGTGGGTATGGTCAAGGGGACGGGGGCGTTGTTTCTACGCGCGCACGACAGAAAACGCCCGCTCTGCGGTGAAAAGAATCAGCTAAGACTGACCCCAATAACTGCCCACGATGCGGAGAACCATTCGAGATTGATGAGTGATTCATATGTGTCTGTCAGGTGGACAAATAGGGTATCACTTTTCCAAATAAACAATCATCATTCACGCGCGCTCAGCGCAGTTTTTCCATATCATATAGACCTGACAAAAGCAGAGACCTTGGGTTCATCTCATCGCGATAATTCAAATGTAGACGTCTAACCAGTTTGAAGTAATGTTGCTTTGAATGGTTTTTCCCAAGGTTGTATGAAATCATTAACCCTAGGCCATAAATTAGCAATATTCCAATTGTTTCTATGGAATACATTTGGTATAATATTTTCTTATTTTTATTTATGTATTATTACTGGCGTAATTGAATATGCACGCGCGCATCGAAATATCTCCGTT
>JAUWLH010000224.1 GCA_030613835.1 Candidatus Bathyarchaeota archaeon
CCGCTCTACAATCAGGGAGTTTTAATCAGGCTCCCTTTTCTTATTACCCATGTCATGGTACACTCTTTCATGGGCTATCTTCCTGAACGCGGTGCTCTTCTCAACCACGTCTGGCTCAATTGGATTGAACTACAGGAAGAATGGCGTCATCAATGCGGGGTTGGCTGGGCTCATGTACTTGGGCGGAACTTTTTCCAGCACATTCACCCGAGTACTTTCACTGAGTCCGTACTGGAGTGTGCCTGTCTGTATCCTCGTCGGCGGTCTCGCGAACCTTGCATTAAACATCTGGTACCTTGATCTCTTTCGGCGTTATCGATCTCCCAAAATCGTTTCGCTAGTTTCCCTTGCATCTTTTGGAGCTTTGTACCTAATAGGCCGGGGGCTGTTTTGGTACTTCCTCAATCAAGGGGGCTCTATTCTGATGATTTCATTCCTGAAAGACAAGGACTTTACCCTGTTCATGGTTCCAGGAGTGATCATTATCGGAACAGCTACCCTCCTCTTATCTGCTCTTCTTCAATTTGTTCTCAGCCCCGTGGTCGACGGTGGACCAAGGGGGTTTGATAAATGGGATGTCGCAGTTTATGCTCTTTCAGGTGCCTCCGCCTGTCTCATCGGAGCCCTGTACCCATTCTGGTTCACTGGGACATGGCAAATTCTGTTGATCACGCCCCTAGCCGGTGTCATCGTTGGAGGGATGGAGAAGACACTGAACCCATTTCTCGGTGGCCTATTTACCGCATCATTCACTGTCTGGTTCACATCACTAGGTCGGGACGTTGTCGGGCTCTGGACCACAGAAAACCCGTACATGGTAGCCCTTGTTCTCCTATTGATATCTATCCCGTTATACCCACGGGGCATCGTTGGCTCAATCCGGCGTGTCGTTGAGCACGGTTACTAAAAGCCCTCCGGGGACATCCTGTGCATCGTGGACTGCTCGTAGGCGTACGCGATCTCTATCAACGTGGCCTCGCTGAACAGCCTTCCAACAATCTGTAGCCCCGCAGGCAAATCGTTGTAGGTGTACCCCATGGGCACCGTGAGGCCAGGCATGCCCGTGTGGGGCGGTATCCTCTGACTGTTGTCCCCCGCAGGGCTATCCATGTCGCCTATTTTCCTCGGAGGGTTGCTCCACGTCGGATATACGATAGCATCCAGCTCAAGGCGGTCCATCTCATCGGTGACGGCGTCCCTTAGCTTGATGTTCTTGGGCTCGCTGTACACGTCACCACATCCTGGATCAGGTTCTGATTCCACCATCGAGCTGAGCCTGTCCTCGATATACTCCGAGTGGAGCCCAGTCCCGTATATTTCCTCGATTGACGTGTGCCTCGGGTTTTCAAGTGAGTCCAAATATGCTGCTAGGTCACGTTTGAACGTGTTGCACCATATCCCCTCGCAGAGCCCATCAAAGTCCTGGATGATGAAGGGATCTACCATCACCGCGCCTCCCCTCTCCAGGTCTCCAATAGCATCCTCAAACACACTGGCGACCTCAGTATCCGTAGACGGCTTGTCCGTGAAGTACCTGAGGACGCCTACCCGCTTACCCATGAGGCCATCGTCTTTCAGGTGGTCCAGGTAGCTGTCAGGCATCTTTCCCTCGGACAGCCTAGTGATCGAGTCCGCCTCGTCGTATCCGCCTATGACATCGAGAACCCTCACGGCGTCCTCGACGGTCCTGCACAGAGGCCCGCCAACATCGTTCCTGAGGTAAAGCGGCACTATGCCGTCCCTACTGGTCAGGCCCATGGTTGACCTGAACCCCACAAGATTGCAGTGGGCGCTTGGCCCTCTGATGCTGTTCCCGGTATCCGTGCCCAGCCCGATCATACCCAGGTTGGCCGCAACTGCCGCGGCTGTTCCCCCGCTGCTTCCCGCCGGCACCCTGTTGAGTGCGTAGGGATTTCTGGTTGTTCCAGAGATGCTGCTCACGGTCTGGTGTGGGCTGAAGGCCCACTCGGCCATGTTGCTCTTGCCGAGGACCACTGCACCTGCCTCCCTGATCTTCCTCACCTGATAAGCGTCGTCCGGCGGTATGCTTCCCTTCATGGCCAGGCTTCCCGCGGCTGTCTGGAGGTCATGAGTGTCATAGTTGTCCTTGACAATCACTGGGACCCCGTGGAGTCTTCTCAGCTTACCCGTTGACTTGTACTCCCTGTCCAGCTCCCTCGCCCTCTCCAAGGCTTTAGAGTTCAGGACGACCATTGAGTTGAGCCCCATTGACTGGTCTAGCATTGATATCCTGTTCAAGTAGAGCTTCACTACCTCCTCACACGTAACGCTTCCGTCCTCAAGTAGCCACAGGTAGTCCCTTACTGTTATCTCGTGGATGCCCCAATCCGCCATGAAGTAACCATGTTCCTCCCGCTTTAATCTTCATCGAGGTAACTGTGATATATCGAACTAGATGTAATGGTACAGAGAGATGTAGCGATATGGTGGAGCGTAAGACAACGGGACTGTTTAGCCTAGGAATACTTTCAATGATCATAACACACTCACTGGTCCATGCCGCTGGTAACCTCAGACCGACCTTGTACCCGATACTGATGGACGAGTTCCAGTTGACCAACCTCCAGATCGGCATCATCGCCGCAGTTCCCCCTCTAACCCAGGCGGTGTTCAGCATACCAGCTGGGTGGGTGAGCGACAGGTTCGGGGCAAAGAAGATCATAATCGCCAGTCTAGTAATGGCAGGAACCGGGGCTCTCCTTGCTGGTGTGGCGTCTAACGCTTGGGTCTACATCCTTGCATCAGTCTTTCTCACGTTAACCTCTACGTTCTACCACCCACCGAGTCACGTCTACTGTGCCAACGCCGTGCCGAGGCAGGACCGGGCCAAGGCCATGGGCATGCTCAACGCGGGAGGGACCTTCGGCATATCCCTTGGTCCCCTCTCTGTTACTGTACTCATGGGTGCCCTGTTTTTTAATTGGAGGCAGCTGTACCTCTTCTGGGTACCCGCTATAGTCCTAGGGATCATTCTTATGTTGGTCGTGAAAACCGACAGGTACGTGAACGAGGAGAACGGGAGCAGTCATAACAATCACGTCAAGGAATCAGACCCTGATGAGGTCGAGTCATTGCTAACCCGCGAGTTCATCACGTACATCAGCTCAAGGGGCGTAAGGATGTTCGCGGGAAGCATGCTCAGCGCGTTCATGAGCATCTACCTGAGCACCGTGAGAGGGTTCACTATATCCCAGCTTGGACTGATGTTCGGTATAGGCGGCGTCTTGGGGCTGGTCATCTCACCCATCGGCGGGTTCATGGCGCCTAGGTTCGGGGAGAAGAA
>JAUWLH010000068.1 GCA_030613835.1 Candidatus Bathyarchaeota archaeon
GAGGACTGGGAACGCCTCCCGTCCCTTCAACATCTCTGATTCAACAAAGTACATGATGGACAGGTGGCCCAACGTGATGGTTTCCTACTTGGCTACACCTGCTTGACCAGCCACTCCGCCAACTGTTTGAACGCCCTGGCCCTGTGGCTAATCTTTGCCTTCTCGTCAACGCCCATCTCCCCGAATGTCCTCCCGTCGCCTTCGGTGGGGATGAATATGGGGTCGTAACCGAAGCCCCCAGTGCCCCGTTTTTCGTGGGCTATCTCCCCCTTGACCTCGCCCCTGAACGTGGCTGTGATGTCGCCGTCCCTATAGGCTATTGCTGAGAGATATATGGCGCCCCTGTCCCCGTCTCCTTCCATAAGCTTGAGGATGCCCTCGTTGTCGATGGCGCGCAATACATAGCTACTGTATGGACCCGGGAAGCCCTGGTACTTGTCGATATAGAGGCCGGCGTCCTCGATGAGTAGGGGGATATCCATGTTCAGGATCTTGAGACTGTACTCGGCGATTGCCTCTGGCTCGTCCGCTTGTATCTCAACCCGTTCGATGCTCAGCCTCTCCAGCTCGATGCCGTACTCGCCCAGAATCTCCCTGGCCTCATTGTACTTGTGGTCGTTGCCGGTTCCCATCCAGATCTTAGTTCTTCTCAATGTACCGTCCCCTCATGGATACCTCGTTCATTCGCTTAAGTGCCTCATCGGCCTCTTCTCCCATGGATGCCCTGTAACCCTTTTTGAACGCAGCCAGTAGGTCTTCTTGGTACTTGTAATGTGTGCTGGTGAGCATCCTGTTCATGAGGTTCAGGTCAACGCCCCGCTTCTCCACCTCAAAGTTTACCTCGCTGAGGCCGAAATCAATGAATACGATTCTCTCACCCGACTTGATTATGTTGCTGGTGGTCAGGTCACCGTGAATGATGCCTGATTTATGGAGCTGGCCGGCGTAGTACCCGATCCTATTGAACAGCTTGTACCTCTCATCGTCGTCGAGCTGGTCCACCAGGTCCCTGATCTTGATGCCGTCGATGTACTCCATCACGATGACGCCCCTCTCGTTGTCCACACTGTAGAGCAGGGGCGTGGATACCCCAAACTGTTTAGCCCTCTGGGTGATGTCCGCCTCGTGGTTAGTTCTGGTCCTCGTGAGCTGCCTGTCAAGCTCAGGGTGCCTGTACTTTTTCGGCTTCCTGACCTTCCTGATTGCCCTCAAGCCATTCCACTCCGTTAGGTAGAGGTCTGCCTCCGCTCCTTTCGCAACTAGTCTCTCCATGGTATCTTCACCTGATCCATTCTCCAGTAGGGGTTGACGTGGCTCTCGTCTAGGGGTGTTTGGTGTCCCGCCTGGTACGCTATGAGTCCCGTCCAGGCGATCATCGCGCCGTTGTCCGCTGCCAGTCTGATTGGTACGATGTATGGGGTGGCGCCGTGGTCCTCCGCGATGTCTATGACAATACCCGCGAGCCTTTTGTTGGCGGCCACCCCGCCGGTGAGCAGCAGCTCAGGCTTGTTTGTATGTGCCAGTGCCCTCTCGGTGATCTCCCCCAGCATGGCGTAGGCCGTCTCCTGGAGGCTGAAGCACAGGTCGTTGATATCGTGTCCCC
Source organism: Candidatus Bathyarchaeota archaeon (assembly GCA_030613835.1). Lineage (GTDB taxonomy): Archaea > Thermoproteota > Bathyarchaeia > TCS64 > TCS64 > RBG-16-57-9. The sequence continues at coordinate 1,604 of JAUWLH010000068.1, forward strand.
CGTTTTCAAGCTCTGTCGTTATCGCTGTCAATAACCCGCTGTAGCTGAGGTCCATCCCCTTAACCACGTATGGCAGCTGGATGAGGTTCTTACCCAGCTTTGCCCGCCTCTCGATATCGGGCCCGCCCGGGTACTTAAGCCCCGCCGCACGGGCAAATGTGTCAAGGCAGTTCCCGATAGCTATGTCAAGGGTCTCTCCGAAGATGCGGTACCTGCCTGACTCGTACCCGCTGACGATGGTGTTGCCGCCCGAGACGTACAGCGTTAGTGGGTCAACCGCGCCCGTTGCCATCCTGCCCACCTCCACGTGGGCCACGCAGTGGTTCACCCCCACAAGTGGCTTCTTCAGGTAGGCCGCAAGCGCCCTTGCGCCGGTTGCCCCTGTCCTGAGGCACGGTCCCAGCCCTGGTCCCTGTGCGAAGCTGATGATATCCACGTCGCCCATGGTGATATCCGCCTGTTCAAGGGCGATCTTGATGGCCGTTCCCATGTATTCGCTGTGGTGCCTCGCCGCCTCCCTCGGGTGGATGCCTCCTTCTAGGGGCACGTGTATCTTGATGTAGTTGGCCAGGACCTGCTTTTCGCTGGATACTATGCCTATGCCCAGGTTGTCGGCCGTCGATTCCACTCCGAGGGATATCAAATTACTCAACCAGAACAAAAGACAGGTTAAAAATGATACCCTTCAACAGTGGGTATCTGGAAAGACATTAAGTATTCTCTGAAACAATGTATCGGTGGTGCAAATTCGATGAGAAAAGGAATCACGGTGGACGACCTGGCGGCAATAAAGTCTATCGGCTCCCCTGATCTATCCCCGGACGGATCGGCGGTTGTGTACGTGCTGGGAATCATGAACCTCAAGGAGAACAGGACAGACAAAGACGTATACATCGTCTCACCAGGCGAGGAGCCGCGTAAGCTCAGCGAGTCGGGAAAGGCGGGCGTGACCACGTGGTCACCTGACGGGACTTGGATCGCGTACACCGAGGGCGAGGAGAACTGCACGGGCATCTGGGTCATGGATAGAAACGGCGACCACAAACGCAAGATCACAACATACCAGGTAAGTACCGCGTCCCTGGGCTTAGGTGTCGTGGGGAACATCATCAAATGGAGCCCCGACGGGACGAGGATAGCCTATCTCGGCACCCTTGAGCCATACGACAAGGACTCAAAGATCAGGGTCGTGGATAGGCTCATGTTCAAGGGCTTCTACGGGTACAGCGACATGCGGAGAAGGCACATCTTCACGGTCTCTGTGCTAGGAGGCGAGCCCCCGATTCAGATCACGTTCGGGGACTATGATGAGCACAGCATAGACTGGACCCCTAACGGCCAGATACTGTTCATATCCAACAGGACGGGCGAGGACGACATGAACATGAAGCTAGATGTCTACCGGGTGGACATGGCCACCAAGGAGATGGTGCAGTTAACGGACACCGTTGGGGCTATTTTCAACCCTAAGTCCAGCCCAGATGGGTCCAAGGTAGCTTTCATAGCCACCACTCGCCCCGATACCAGCAACGAGAGCACCCCAGAGGACTCCCACCTATGGGTTATGAACAGCGACGGGTCGGATATTAGGGACCTATCGGCATCCCTCGACAGGCACGGCTCACACCCGCCCGTCTGGTCAGGTGACTCAAGATCAATATACTTCACCGCAGCTGACCGGGGAAGGCACCCGATCTACAATGTGGACCTATCCGGGAACGTGGAGACCGTTATAGACGGGGACCGGACACACGGGAACATCTCTATGGCCAACGGCATCATGAGCTACACGGTGAACGACCCCATCTCGCCATCCGAGATATACATCATGGACATCGATGAGACAAGGCTCACCAACCACAACACCTTGACTAAAACCGTGGCCTGGCCCGAGGAGTTCTGGTTTAAGACGGGCGACGGCTTGGACATCCAGGGCTGGGTCTACAAGCCAGTGGATTTTGATCCCAGTAAAAAGTACCCGACCCTGCTGAGCATAAAGGGAGGACCCAGCGGGATGCGGGGGTACTCATGGAACCCAAGGTTGAGTGTGCCCACCACACACGGTTTTGTGCAGGTGGTTATCAATTTCAGGGGCAGTAGCGGATACGGCAACGATTTTAGCGACGCTGTTGTGGGCGACATGTTGGGCGGCGAGTACAGGGACTGCATCGAGGCTCTGGACCACTGCATCGGCAAATACGACTACATCGATGGTAACAGGCTGGGCGTCTGGGGCGTCAGCTACGGAGGCTATCTAACCAACTGGATCATAACCCAGACCCACCGGTTCAAGGCGGCGGTGTCCATCAGCAGCATCAGTAACCTGTGGAGTCAGTGGGGCTGCAGTGCCATCCCCCTTTGGATGGAGGTTGAGCTAGAGGGCAAACCTTGGGAAAAACAGGAGCTGATGATAAGCCAGAGTCCCATATGGCAGGCTCACAAGGCAAGGACTCCTACCTTGTTCCTCCACGGGGAGATGGACAACGATACCCCCATCTGCGAGGCTGAGCAGTTCTTCATGGTTCTCAAGAAGATGGGTGTCGAGTCTAGGATGGTCAGGTACGTCGATGACGGCCACGGGATTAGGAAGAAGCCCGGCAACTATTTGGACAGCATGCGCAGGACCCTTGCCTGGTTCGAGAAATACGTGTAAAAAGGTGGATTTTAGGCCACGTAGATGGCCGGTCTGTACGGCTTGGACCTTCCAGCCCTCTTGGCTGGGTCCTCTATCCAGGGGTCCGACTCGGCCGCGATGATTACCTCGGCGCTGAACTCTCCCTCGATGAAGCTCAACGCGTCCTGCAGGATGCCCACCTCGTTGAGTTGCCCCATCTTTATGCGCATCATAAGATCCCTCTCGGGCAGCTTGATGGTGTCGTCCACTAGCAGCCTGGCGAATGTGGCCACCTGCTTGCTCTTGACCCTCATCTCGTCGTCCTTGAGCGATGTCCTGATGAGGGTGCCCACGTCTAGGCTGTCCTTTTTGGCCAGCTCCAGCGCGATCATGTAGACCTTCCATTTCCAACCATCGGCCGTGTAGAAGTATATCTTCTCGGGATTGATTCCAGTGACCTTGCTGATCTTCTGGACGTCCTCTATGCTGGTCTGGACGATGTTCTCAATGCTCTCGCTGTCCTTGGATACCATGGTTGCGTCTACCTGGGGCCAGTCCGCGAAGGCAATGAAGCCCTTCCCGTCCATCATCTCCCATATCTCCTCGCTGAGGTGGGGTGTGAACGGTGTCAGCATTCTGACTTGGGTGTCCAAGACCGTCCACTCGACGTACTTGATGGCCTCGGCCCTCTCTGGGTCGTCCATGTATCTGGCGGTGCGCTTCCTGTACCAGTCCATGTCGACGTTGAGGTTATACAATGCCGCGTGGATGGTCTTCCTCACCTTGAGCTCAACCATGGCCTCGTTGGCGTCAGCGATATGTCCTTGTAGCTTGCTCAGCATCCACCTGTCGATGTCCTTGAGCTCTTTGGGGTCTCCCTTCCCTGCCGCAATGACTTCTTTGGCTTTCCTGTAGTACCTGTCCAGTGCTTCTCCCATGGACCTAGCCAGGTCAGGGCTGAAGTCGGCGTCCTTTAGAGGCTCCGCGGTGATCATGAGGCTGATCCTCAGTGGGTCTGCCCCGAACATCTCCAGCGCGTTGATCAGTGGGATGATGTTGTTGAAGCTCTTGCTCATCTTGCTCCCCTCCATGAGCACGCTGCCGTTGACCGTGATGCCCTGCGGCCACATCTCCTTGGGCCAAATGCCGTCGTGGCAGAACACCATGTATGTCAGGTGGTTGCTGATGAGGTCCCTGCCGCTATGCCTTGCGTCCGGCGGATAGAAGTAATGGAACTCGTTGCTCAGCTCCATCAATTTGTCCTCCGGATAGCCTGTTGACTGGGCTACCTTGGCGGGGTCTCCTATGTTCAGGAATATATAGTCCCAGAACTCTTCCGTCAGCTGCTCAGGTTGGGGCTTTACCTCGTTGATGCCCTTGATGACCGTGTAGTAGGCCATGTAGATGACCGAATCGCTCAATGCCTCGATGGTCCAATCGGGGGCCCACGGGAGTGGGGTGCCTAGCCCGATCTTCCTGGCGCATGCCTTGCCCCTCAGCCAGTCAACCACGTTGTGGAACTCCTGCCTGAGCTCACGCGGGATGATGTTGGCCTCATCAATGTTCTCGTGGGCCAGCTTTTTCCACGCGGCGTTACCGTAGTTGATGAACCACTGGTTCTCGAATATCTTGACCACTACCTCGCTTCCGCAGCGGCACTGGACTGGCTCCAGCATCTCGTACATTGTGGTAGCCGCCCCGTTTGCTATGATATCCTTCTTGACGGCCTCCTTGGCCTGTGGGACGGGCATTGAGGCGTACAATCTGGTGTTGGTCCTCATCCTCCCGCCGTGGAATTCGGCGCTGTAGATCTGCTTGGTGGCCTTCTCCAGGTTTGGGTCGTTCTGGTCTTTGATCTTCATCTTCTCGACTACGTCCCTAGCCGGGATCTCACTGTAGCCGTCGATCTCGATGACCGCGATGGCCTCGATGTCCTTGACGTCCTCTGGCTTGATCTTCTTGAACTTGGCCGGGTTCTTTTTTATCTCCCTCTTCAGCTGCTCTAGCGCGACGTAGTCAAACGGCGCGTGGGCTGGGACCGACATAACCACCCCGGTGACAGCCTTGGGGTCCACGAATGAGGCGGGCAGTATGGGGAACTCCTTGCCAGTAACCGGGTTCATTAGTGTGACCCCGATGTACTTCTCGCCCATGAACTCGTCAAGTATCTTGACCTCTTTCCCGAGTAACTGGAACTTGTTGGCGGCCTCGGCGCTGATGATCCACTTCTCGTCTTCAACCTGGGCCTTCACGTACAACGCGTCAGGGTTGAGCCACATGTTTGTGACGCCGTAGACCGTCTCGGTCCTCAGGGTTCCCGCTGGGAAGTATACGTCATCGTGCTTGAACTTGATAATGGTGAACTCCTCTATCTCGGGCTCCTTGTCTCCTATGGTGTCGTGCTGTCCCACCGGGTTTCCGCAGCTGGGGCACCAGCCTACTGGGTGGCTGCCTTGGGTGATGTATCCTTTTTCCCTGAGCTTCTCGAACTGCCACTCGATGAACTTGCTGTAGTAGCCGTCTACGGTGGTGAACTCCCTCCTCCAGTCTATGCTGTAGCCGATTCGCTGCATCCCGTGTTTGATCTCCATGGCGAAGTACGTGGCCATGGCGATGGGGTCTTCTAGCTCGGGTAGTTTCTCCTCTGGGATATTGTACAGGTTGAGGAACGTGTTGAGGATTGCCGGGTCCAGGGCTTTGAGCCTCTCCACCATGGCGAACAGCGGTGTGCCAGTGAAGTGCCATCCCATGGGGAGTAGCACGTTCTTTCCGTGCATTCTCTGGAACCTGGCGTGGACATCGGTGAGGGTGTATGTCCTCCCGTGGCCGATGTGCTGGGGGCTGTTGGGGTAGGGATAGGCGACTGTAAGGTAGTATTTGGGCTTCGTTGGGTCCGGATCGGTTTCGAACGCCTTGGCGTCGGTCCACCTTTTCTGCCATTTTTCCTCGATATTTTTCCATTCAACCATGCATAATTACCTCTATCAATGCTCCTTGGGATGCCAATGAGAATAAAGGTTATGAGTAAAAATAGTTACGTATTTGCCAGCAGGTGGGTAATAAAAACATTTAATAATTATTGATAGAGCGCGTATGTGTTTATTGTGTTATTTGGAGTTTAATAATTGGTACCAATTATATGGGATTATTAGAGCAACGGAGTTACCATGTATAGAAGATTGTTAAGATTATCTTCGTTAAACTCTGGGTACGCAGGTGGACCAGGTCTAGATTGATGGAAACGCCACAGTACATGGAAAAGATGCTCCGAGTCCTCAGTCAATT